>NZ_JBHFNQ010000003.1:0-56791 GCF_041929345.1 Floridaenema aerugineum BLCC-F46 | reverse complement strand
GGAATCTTTGACTTTATTGAATGAACAAACTGCTCAATTAATGTCATTAAGTCCACATAAACGACCTTATTATCAGCGAGGTCGAAGAGCCGAGATGCTTATCCGGTCTACCTTTTAGCCATAGTTGTCACCCCGTCAGGCGGGAGTAAATTGAGTAGCAGAGATAATTTCTCGGACATTTTCTACTCCGGTATGACTAGCAGCATCAATTTCAATTACATCTAAGCATGACCCAGATGCTATGCTTTGACAAATCTCACATTTACCGCATGGTGTTGCCGTTGGTTGTTCGCTTGCTTGGCAGTTGAGAGATTTAGCCAGTATTCTAGCACTAGAAGTTTTTCCTGTGCCTCTCGAACCAGTAAATAGATATGCAGGTGCTATTTGTTGGCTATTGATGGCATTAGTTAAGGTAGTAGCAATTGCATTTTGACCTACTAATTCGGCAAAGGTTTGAGGACGATATTTCTGATGAAATGGGATGTACATTGTTGTGGTGCTCTGAAATTAATACTCGGATGGTAATAGTAGGATTTGGTCGGCTAAGTACAACTTGATAGTAGTTAGGGGAAAGTCTGTATAAGGAATATTTTGGGTAACTACTGGTTCGTTGTTACTATCTGATTGGCAAGTGAGGACAGCAGATTTATCTGGTGCTACTGTTAATTGCCAAAGTTGAAATTCGGCTAAATCTTGTTGTGAAAGTAGCTGTGGTGTTTGATAGGAAGCAATGGCATCTAGTAACCAAAATGCTTGTCCTTGAGTTGCTAAATACTTGACTCCATCGGTATAATAGATATTGCCCAAAGAATGCTGATAAATGTTATCAGTTCCGTTAAAGGCATCTAATTCTGCTTGGGTTAAAGTCATCAATTTTACTCCTATTAATTCTCACCTTTAATGGCGTTAGCCGGAACAAAACTGGAATTGATGGGATGACAAATTGGACAAAATCTTCGGCTATTTTTCTGCCGTTTAAGTGTTCTTTCTAACGAGCGATCGCCAATCCAAACTTCTGCTAATCTAAAAGTTATTCCCCGTTCTTTTGCTACTTGACACAGCCTTGCACCTCTACCAAGCCGATGTTCTCTAATTCTTTCATCCAAATCTTTGGCATATCCTAAATAATGTTGGGTTGGTCTAGTAGGATTGATGCGTTGATTGAAATGTAGTAAATAAACCATGCGAAAGTTACAACAAAATCATCAATTCCTTTCAGTGCGTGAGCAACAAAAAAACATCTGTTTATTAGTATTTAGAAACACTACAATTTCAAAGAGAGTAGACGTTGTTTTAGGGAGTGAAGTATGGCAACTTATTTAGTCACGGGTGCTAATCGGGGAATTGGTTATGAATACTGTCGTCAATTGCAACTACGAGGTGATGTTGTGATTGCTGTTTGCCGTAGTGCTTCTGAGGAATTAAAACAGTTAGGGGTGCAGGTTCAAGAAGGTATTGATATTACCTCTGATGCTTCGGTTGCAGATTTAGTCACTCGCTTGGGTGATACGAGGATTGATGTGTTGATTAACAATGCGGGAATAATCAAGCGCGTCACATTAGAAGAGTTGGATTTTGATAGCATTCGAGAGCAGTTTGAGGTGAATGCTCTGGGAACCTTAAGAGTTACTCATGCACTACTGCCAAATCTTTATGCAGGTTCTAAGATTGTGCTGATGACGAGTCGGATGGGTTCGATTGGGGACAATACTTCTGGTAGTTCTTATGGTTATCGGATGTCGAAAGTAGCGTTGTCGATGGCAGGTAAGTCGCTGTCTCATGACTTGAAATCGCGTGGAATTGCGGTGGCGATACTACATCCTGGTTTAGTGCAAACTCGGATGACCAATTTTACTGCCAGTGGGATTACGCCTGAAGACTCGGTAAAGGGTTTATTGCAACGAATTGATGAGTTGACGCTGGAAAATACAGGTACTTTTTGGCACGCTAATGGTGAGGTGCTGCCGTGGTAAGTCTGTGTGCCTAATTCAAGCATTGGAGTCTATACAGATGAACTGGAAGCTCTGCCATAGCTAGCGTAGTTACAGGGAATTTTGCAACAATTGGATGAGGAGATCGGTTTGTAGGTAGGGAATAAGAACTATGCAGAGCATCACACTAAAATCCCATATCGGTAGCGATGGTCTTTTGAAGGTTCATTTACCTGATATGAAAGATACAGATATCGAGGTTGTCATTGTCTATCAAACTAGTCTGCCCAAAGGTGTTGAAGCCGTATCTCTTTCACAGTTTTACGGGTGCATTCAGGATGACTCATTTATTAGACATCCTCAAAACGAACAACCTGAGCGCGAACCCCTAGAATGAAATATCTTCTTGATACAAATGTCTGCATTATTTATCTAAAAGGCAGAAATTTGAACTTAAAGCAGCGGCTTGAGGCGGTTCCTATTCAAGAGATAGCTGTATGTTCAATCGTCAAAGCAGAACTCTGCTTTGGAGCGATGAAAAGTGCCAACCCAGACCGCAACTTTGCCCTACAGCAAGCATTCTTGGCGCAATTTGTTTCACTCCCTTTTGACGATCTCGCCGCTACTACCTTTGGGGTGATTCGGGCACAGTTAGAAACTAGAGGCATACCCATTGGAGCTTATGACTTACAAATTGCCGCAATCGCTCTGGCAAATAATTTAACTCTGGTGACACATAATACAGGGGAGTTTGGGCGGATTGAGGGGTTGCAGGTTGAGGATTGGGAAATTGAGGCGTAAAAATAATTATGTAATCCCTAGAGTGAATCAAGTACAGTTTTTTGGGATAAAACATGATGCACTAAGGAAGTAGCTGTTTTTTCTTCTGGGAAAAGGCTTTAGTAAGCGCATTACTGCCTCTATTTCTACATTGGTTGCAGTAACAATGACAATATCGACTTCATTTTTTAGTCGTTCGATTTCTTCTTTTGCAATTTCCTTAGTTGCTGGAAGACTTGGTGCGTACCAATCTTGCTCTTCAATCTGATACTCTACTTCTTCATCAGGTGTCAGCAAGTCAGTTTCAGCGTTCAACAAGTCAGTTTCAGCCTTCAAACTGAATAACAGCTCATGAGTGTAGTCTTTTGCCGTTTCTTCACCAAAAGGAGTACATCTTTCATCAATTGGACTCAAACCAATTAATATTCCTGTTTCGATTTCTAATTCTCTTCTCCAATTCTCGCGTAGTTCAGCGTAGAAACTGCAAGGCTGAGATGTTTGCACAATATTAATTTTTTTTATCTGACTTGAGTTTCTAATTACTACTCCTCCTACATTGAAGGGTCTATGTTGCATCCAAGGTTCAACAATTTGCTCCCGAACCAGTTGGATAGTGGCATCGCTGAGAAAAGCGTCTTCATTGTTTCTAACACCATTTATCTGTATTCTACAATGCCAAAATTTCTCTGGATACTCGTCCCATTTCATACCTGTTTAGTAACTAAGGCAGCGTACTTTACGCTCTCAAGCTAACATATACTACCGCAGATCTTCACGCTACGCCGAAATTAGTATATTGAACCACTCGGCTGGATGAAAACCCAAAATGAGTTGAATTTGCAAGCCCTAGCTAAACTCCAAATCAATCTAGGCAATACATCTTTACTGAATAATTGAGTCGGCTTACCCAAACCCCGTAAGAGCAAAGCACTACTTTGATTTTCGTTTCGACTTTGGTGGTGTGCGGTGTGCGCCGAAGTATTTTTCACTGCGATAACGCAACCATACCCGCAACTGCTGCGGAATCTGGTCTTTTTGTTCTTTAGTGAGCGTGTTGTAAAGGGCTAATGCTCGCTCTCTTTCTCCCCGACAAGCAGCATTGTTGTGGGCATCCCAATAACTGCGAGCTACCCGAATCCGCCGACAAACTTCCTTAACAAGTGCTTCTCCCGTGAGTAGTTCTTCTGACTTTGCCATACTTGAATCAGAACGCGCTATCCCCAATCCTAACGTTTACCATGAAGGCAGCTGCTCTTGTTTCGATTTGATTTAGTTTGAATTATGATCCACATTTCTGACACAGTAAGCATCCCAGAACAGGAGATTGAAATGAGTGCAGTTTGCTCTCAAGGGGCAGGAGGGCAAAATGTTAATAAGGTAGCAACTGCCATTCACCTGCGCTTCGATATTATTGCTTCCTCGTTACCTGAGTCTTACAAAGAGCGATTGTTGAAGCTTTCCGACGGGCGGATTACTAAAGAAGGTGTCATTGTCATCAAAGCTCAAGAACACCGCACTCAGGAGCAGAATCGGGAAGAGGCATTGCAGAGATTGCAAGACTTGATTAAAAGTGCGATCGCACTCCCCAAACCCCGAAAAAAGAGCAAACCGACTCGGAGTTCTCAAAGAAAACGTCTGGATAGCAAAACTAAGCGAAGTCAGATTAAGACAATGCGAGGAAAAGTAACAGATGAATGAAAGTGCCGAATTTAATTTTTAATGCCAATTGCGATCGGGTTCTGGCTGTAATCGTTTAGCCGCGTCAATCACATCTTGCAGTTCTACTGGGTCGCTCAAGGGGTCAGCATCCAGCGTCGTCACACGATTGAATTCCTGCTGCCAACGTCGTAGCTCTGCAATATATGGTTCGCAAGGCACTCGCTGTAAATTATCCCCAACCTGTACCAAATCGTAAATCCCATTGTGTAACCACCTTCCAGTATGCCAATCCTGCATATCAACAGCAGGAAATAAACAAATCCCATGCAGTTCCATCCCTGCATTCACTGCCGCTAGAGACTCTTCCACTACGTCCTTTAGCCACTCATCTCTGCCTGCTTCCATGCCACTAGTTTCGCCAATAATCATCGGTCGGTGATAGCGTTCCCACAGCCACTGCATTAAGTCATGAAGCGGTTTAATGCGCTCGTCGTGGGGGTCGAGTGCCTGATGTGGGCCTTGTTCCCGGTATTCCATCTGACCAAAAGAATAATGATTTGCGCCAACGATATCTAAAATTTCTGGGGAACCGCCGAGTTCAGGGTGTTCTTTTCCGTAAAGGATGTCCCATGCTAGGAATGTGTCCACATAGGTTTCGTGATTTGCTGCTTCGACTAGATCCGGGCGATCGCGCGGTGCTACTACCTGAACTAACGGATCGATGTGGATCATCCTGGCTGTAGGTTCCACTTCTCGAATTGCCTTAACTCCTGCGATCGCCGCCTTACACAGGGCTAAACGGAAGCGAAAACGGTCTTCTTTTGTGGTTTTATATGGAGCCACCCAACCCCATTCTCCCCCGCAGAATGAGAAAAAGGTAATTTCATTAATCGGCGTGAAAAAATAGGGGCCATGCAAGCGGGGAATCACATACTCGGCTGCGGCGCGACAGTAACGGGCAAAGCGATCGATAAATTCATCACTAAATGGATCGAGATCCTCTGGATACCCGTAGTGGCAAAGATCCCAAATAGGAAGAATTTGCGTCTGCTGCATCGCTTCAATCATCGGGTCAATCATAGAGAAGTCGTAGCAGCCATGACGATCGACTAACGGCCAAGGTATTCCTTCCCGTGCCACATCAATCCCTAACGAGTGCAGTATCTCATAATCTTCTTGTGCATGGCGATCGTGCTGTGTCTCTTCTATCAGATTCCGTCGTCTCTTATCCTTCCAGAGAAACGTCGAGCACTCAAAGCCAGAGATGAAGAACGTGGGGAAGATTCCAGGTCGTTGAGTCATACGTTTGCTCTGGTATATTTAATCGTTATCGTAGGTAGTCTCGTCCATTTGAGGCACTATCCAACGTCAGATAAATTAGAGCATTTCTAATGGAACAGGTTTGCTAGGACGTGGAAAAGCCGTATCCAGAGCATTCAGTTCTTCTGCACTTAGTTTCAAATCCAATGCTGCACAATTCTGTTCTATATGGTCAATCCGACTAGATTTGGGAATTACAATCACATTCTCCTGATGCAATACCCAGGCTAAAGCTATTTGAGCCGCAGTGACTTGGCGTTGTTGTGCGATCGCATTAAGTGTCTGGTTATTCAACAAACGCCCTTGCTCGATCGGAGAATATGCCATGATTGGGATGCTACGTTCCCGACACCAAGGCAATAAGTTCCATTCTATTCCCCGGCGTGCCAGATTATAGAGGACTTGATTAGTAACAATTTCCTTTCCCCCCTTCAACTGACTAGCTTCTTTCATGTCCTCCACATCAAAATTACTCACGCCATAACTGCGAATTTTACCTGCTTGTTGCAGAGTTTGAAATGCTTCTAGGGTTTCCGCTAATGGGATAGAACCGCGCCAATGGAGTAAATAAAGGTCGAGGTAATCTGTTTTTAAGCGTTTGAGGCTTCGTTCGCAGGCAGCGATTGCTCCTTGTTTTGAAGCATTATGAGGATAAACTTTGCTGACTAAAAACACGGATGCACGACGATTCGTTATTACCTGTGAAATAACTTCTTCTGCACCCCCTTCTCCATACATTTCTGCCGTATCAATTAAAGATAAACCTAAATCCAACCCGTGACGTAAGGCATCAATTTCACTTTGACGATTTTTTGTACTTTCCCCCATCTGCCATGTACCCATGCCCAGAACAGGAATTAATTGTCCAGAGGGTAACTCAAGATTTCGCATGACTGTTTCCATCTTTCACACACCTCCATAATTCCTAAAAAGCGGGTACAAACCCTTATATTATCATGAGCAAAATTTAAGTTTTCTTCTTCCATACGACTAATTCCTAATGATAGATGCCACAGTCCAAATCTATCTCTAAAGTTAAGAAAACTTTTCGTTACTAGAAAGGAATTAAAATCTATCTATGTCTTTGAAATTAAACGTTCCCACTCTTACCAATTCGCAAGAAGCACAAAATCTGACTGAGGCTATTGCCACAGTAGATCCTACTGCCAAGGTAGAAGTAGATGTAGAATCTAAGACAATCACAATAGAGTCACCTGACTCTAATAAACCTGTTGCTTCTGAAGAGTCAATTAAACAAGCCATTACTGCTACTGGACATTCCCTTAAAGAATAACTTTCTTACCCATCTCAAACACTAGTAACCCCTCTACTTACCTAACTGAAATCGTACTTGTTTGTGCAAATTACTCCTAACAGCCTCATATAACTTTATGCACTTTTGTAGATAGAATTATCCTATCGGCAAAAGTGCATATATACTGTAATATATTAATTACTCAGTTTTTTTTAGAGATATCTATTAAAAAACTTATTTTAGGAAATAATAAAATTTATCTCTTTTGAGTTTTGGTAATCTATGGATGAACAGCTGTATCAACTAATTGCACAGATATGTCAGCACCCCTGGAAAAGCCCAAAAAGGCAAAAAGCTATGAATCTGCTGCTTAGGGAAATTCAATTATTACCAGGGTTGGGTAAATCATCTCACCCAGACTACCTAGACGCTTTAAATAACACCTTTGAATGGGTGAACCGTCAAATGTGTCAAGATTTTAATCCCGATCGACCTTTGGTTCAAAAGCGTTTGTTGCAATGGATTAACAGCTACCTATACTGGCGAATTAAAGATTTATACTTACAAGGCAAGAGCGATCGCACTTACAGTTTAGATGCACCCATTGGAGATCATCAAAGCGAAACTTCTCTACTAGAACTTCTACCAACAACAGGTTTTCAAATTCCCACCCGCAGCGGAATTGACGGCTATATTGAACAAATAGAACGAGAACAACAGCAAATAATTGGTCTGAAACTCGAACAGTATGTCAGGGAAGATCCACAAGAAAAACTGCGGAATTGTCACCCTCAAAGCTATCCAGATTGTAACTGTCAATTACTCAGTTCTAGAGTATTGCTAAAAAGTCCACCTGATAAATTTACCGTACTCGCCAAAGAACTTTCCATCAACTACCAAACCCTTAAATCCCATTGGGAAAGAAAATGTCGCCCACTCCTGCAAGAAATTGCTATAGAGTTAGGATACAAATCTGAGTCTTGAATTATGAACAACACAGAAATACTTCCGCTCGCAGTTCCGCTTGGTCGTGAATCTCATACCCTAGCCAGAGAATTAGCTGCAAGAGCCATGCAACTAACAACTTTAGGAGATAAACATCAAATAGGAAAACGAGTTTTCCTAAATATTCTAGCTGTTTATGCCGTTGATAGTTATCTGAGATGGCAAGGGTATGAACCAAATTTTAGTCAAAGCGATAGCGCCGATCCCATTTTATGTAGCAGATGGGATGTAGCTGATTTGATGCTTCCTGGTATTGGTAAATTAGAGTGTCGTCCTATTTGGGAAGGAGAAACAGTTTTAATTATCCCATCAGAAGCAACAGAAGACAGAATTGGTTATTTTGCAGTCCAATTTGGGGAACACTTAGAGCGGGCGAAACTATTGGGATTTGCTCCAATGGTTGATGCCTCAAATCCACCAACTTTTGTGCCAATTGCCAATCTCCAAACTCTTGATTATCTAATAGACTATCTCTATCGCCTTGAAGTAGCAAATCAATTTTTGCAAGGTGATGATCTAGTTGCCGTGCGAGTCCGGGAAGTAATGGCAAATAATCAAATTTCCGAAATTGCTGCCCAGCTAGAACGTATTTGGCGCATAGAACTCGATTCAGAAAGGCCGTATGCTATCAAAGATATTTTAGCTGGAACTGCTACTGGTGTAGCAACTGAGCGGGAATTTGTGACTGATGATGAAACTGACATTGAATTATTAGAACTAGCTGAAAGCTTAATAGAAAAACTGTCAGAAATTTGGTCAAATACTGACTTTATTTAAGGGTAATTTTTAAGTTATTTAATTAGGAAATTATGGAAAAGCAACGAAGAGATGCTTATTTCAAATTAATAGAAAATTTACTGAATGCTCCTGTTGAAAAAGAAAAGGACGTTTTAATAGCTAATGTTACCCTGATTGATTCAGGATTGTTGCAAGTAATGGAGGAGTTAGCAATACAATTGGAATTGCAAGCCAATCAAAATACTGCAATTTGGTTGCGTGACTGGGCTGTTAAACTTAAATCTGCAATGAGCAGTCCTTTGGTAGATACTCCCGAAGTATACCGCGACTTCCTATTAGATGTTTTAGATTTAGTTGCCAAAAACCAAGCAAATCCACAAGTTATTTTTTCATTTTTGAAATCTAACTTAGATAAGCTGAATCATAGCTTGGCTCAAGTTTTGGAAATTTTTGGCAATGATACTCTAGCTCAAGCAACCCCAGAAAGCGCAAGAAGCGTTGCAATTACTATTGCTAATTTTAGTACCATAATTCAGAAATTTACATTAGGAGATAGAGCTACTAATATTGAAATTGCTATTACTGGCTATATAATAGCAGCAAAATTTTTAACAGAATTCATTTCTCCAGAAGAATGGGCAAGTGTTCAAAATAATTTAGGAGTTGCTTACGGCGACAGGATAAAAGGCGAACGGGCTGAAAATATAGAGCAAGCAATTCGTTGCTATGAAAATGCTTTAAAAGTGCGTAGTCGTGAGATGATGGCTTATGATTGGGCAGAAACTCAAACTAATTTGGGTAATGCTTATTCACTACGAATAAAGGGCGAACGTGCTGATAATTTAGAACAAGCGATCGTTCATTACCAAAAAGCATTACAAGTATATACTCGCCACGAATTTCCGCCAACTTGGGCAGCAGTCCAAAATAACCTTGCTAGCGCCTACTTACATCGAATTCGAGGTAATATAGCTGATAATTTAGAAGCCTGTATTATTGCCTGCGAAGCAGCCCTATCAGTGCGGACTCGCGATGCAGATCCTCAAGCCTGGGCAATGAGTCAAAATAACTTAGGTAGCGCTTACTTGAATCGAATTTATGGCGATCGCGCTCTCAACTTGGAACGGGCAATTTATTACTATGAAACGGCTTTACAAGTTCGCACTTACGAAACATTACCAATAGATTGGGCTGATACAAAAATTAATTTAGCTAAAACCTACTCAGAGCGGATTTATGGTGAAAAAGCTGAAAATTTAGAACGAGCGATCGCTGATTATCAAGAGGCATTATCAGTTCATACGCGGGAGGCAAATCCAGAAAAATGGGCTTGGATTCATAGCGATCTAGGTAATGTTTACTGCGAACGGATAAAAGGCGATAGAGTAGAAAATTTTGAGAAAGGGATTGCGGCTTTCCAATCAGCTTTATTAATTTATACACCATATACATTCCCAGAACAATGGGCGACAACTCAAATAGATTTAGGTCGAGCATATTTCCACCGAGTTGAAAATAATCGAACAGAAGAAATTGAACTGGCGATTAGTTGCTACAAAGCAGCACTTTCAGTTTTTACTCGTGAAGCTTTTCCTCACAAATGGGCTACCATCCAATTGAATTTGGGTGCAGCTTACGATCTGCGAAAGTTGGGCGATAATATACAAAATATAGAAGATGCGATCGCAGCATCTCAAGCAGCATTACAAGTTTACACTCGCGAAACCTTTCCCTTAGATTGGGCAAAAATTCAAAGTAACTTGGGTAATGCTTACTGTAAACGGATTAAGGGGAAAAAAGCTGAAAATCTGCTATTAGCAATGCGTTATCTTCAAGCTGGATTGGAAGTGTATACTCGCGAAGCATATCCTCAAATGTGGGCAACACTGCAAATGAATTTGGGTACTACTTATCAAGAAATAGGAAAAACTGATGCCGCAATTACCTGTTTTCGCTCGGCTTTAGAAATCTTCACTCCTATTAATTTTCCCCTTCATTCCATGGTGACAGGAAATCATTTAGGAAACACAGCTTTTGCTGTTAATAAATGGGAAGAAGCAATAGAAGGTTACACGGTTGCCATTGAAGCTTCAGAAATTAGACGCTCTTGGTTTCGTACTGACGAACGTCGGCAAAAATTAATGCAACAAGTATTTAATATTAACATGAAATTAGTACAAACTTGCATTAATTTTGGACGATTAGATAAAGCTATTGAGTATGTAGAACGTTCGCGCTCTCGGCATTTGGTAGATTTAATCGTAAGTAATGACCTTTATTGCGCTAAAGAAATTACTCCAGAACTACAGGAACATTTGCAGGAGTATGAAAGACTACACAAACAAATCGATCGCTTATACTTCACTCGCCATCAAAACAGAGATTTAATTGCCAATAATTCCCTATCTCACTTATTAGCAGAAGTTGAATTCAGCCAATACAACCGTGCGGCTTGGGAAAGTTACAACCAAAACATCAAAGCTTGGGAAGAACAAAAAGAACAACTTTTTGAAAAGCTAAGAGAGCTAGATCCAGTTTTAGTTAGTCAAATCCAAGTTGATAGCCCTAAATTCGCTAATATACAGCAATTAATCACCAATCAGACAACTGCAATTCTGAGCTTTTATAGCACTTATGATGATACTTATATTTTTACAGTCCGCCAAACTAAAATAAGCTGTCATATTTGTCCAGGTCAAGGCTTGGAAACTTTACACGATCGCGGAATTTTTGATAACTGGCTTCTATCCTATTTAGCCACCTCTGACATAACCAAAACTGAAACTGAGCGAAAACAGTTAAAAGCAACATGGCTTATTCAATTTAATACTTTTCTAGTAGACCTTTCCCAACGACTTTTGCTTGATGATTTAATTAGCAATCACCTACAAGGTATCGAAGAAATTGTTATAATACCTTGTATAAATTTACACTATATACCATTTGCTGCTTTACCGCTCGCAGATGGTCAATATCTAGGAGACAAATTTCTAATTCGCTATGCTCCTAGTTGCCAAATCTTAGAATTTTGCCAAAAGCGCCCCAAAGTAGAAACTATTTTGAGTTATGGAACAGTTGAAGATGCTACAGAAGACTTACCATGTTCCAGCTTTGAAGGCGATCGAATTGCACAAATGTACAGCATTCCATCACATTTACGTCTCAAAGGTCGTAGGGAAGCTACTGTTAACAATTATCGCCAGCTGATCGAACAAGTTCAAGGAATTATCAACAGTCACCATGCTCAATCTCGCATTGATAAACCTCTAGAATCAAAGTTGCAATTAGGGGATGGAACAATTACGCTAGGACAACTGCTGACACCTGGATGGCGACTGCCAAATTTAGTAGATGTGTTTCTTTCCTGCTGTGAAACTAATCTTGGTTTAATGCAAATTACAGACGATGTGCTAACTATTTCTAGTGGCTTTTTGTGTGCGGGTGCTAGAAGCGTAGTTAGTACCCTTTGGGCGGTTGACGACTTAGCAACGGCGTTATTTTCGATTTTTTATCACCAATATCGACAGAAAGGTTCGTGTCGTCCGGCAGCTTTGCAACAAGCACAAGAAGAATTACGCTCTTTAAGTGGGGAAACTCTCGCTGTTGTTTACCAACCTCAAATAAATTTGCTGCTGGATGAGAAATTTCAACAACTAGATAAGGCGCGTAAGGAAGCAAAAGCTAATCGCGATCGCTACCCCAAAGATACCCCAGATTATCTGAAATGGGATGAAGAGTACAAGCATCAGTTTAAAGCTGGCGATCGCATTCGCCAGACCAAAAATCGGCTTAAGGCTATGAGTCAAGAGGCTTTCCCCTTCTCCCATCCCTTCTACTGGGCTGCTTTTACCTGTTCCGGCTTGCGCTAACTCAAATAGCCTTAATAAAGGCTACGCCAACCTAGAATGTTAAAATATGGGGGTTTATATCTCAAAAAGCATCATGACATTAACCCTCAACCTACCCCCAGAATTAGAAAGGTATCTCCATGAGAAAGCCGAACAACAGGGGCTTTCCGTTGAGGCGATCGCCTTGCAGCTTTTAACACAATCTATTTTATTAAAGCAAAAACAAGCTCAAGCCGTTGATGTACTTCAAAGTTGGATTGATGACGAGGATGTTGAGGAACAGCAAGAAACAGGACAATACCTGATCCAAGTATTAGATGAAGATCGGCTTTCTGAGCGCAAATTATTTCCTTTGGAATTGAAAGGAGTGACTTGGTGAGCCAAGTTATTGTATTAGATACTGGCCCAATTGGACTAATTACCAATCCCAAACTCTCTGCTCAAGGTATTGCTTGTAATCAGTGGCTTCAATCTCATATCACATCAGACAGTCGAATTATTCTTCCAGAGATTGCGGATTACGAAGTTCGTCGTGAATTGTTGCGAGCTAATAAAATAAAGGGAATTTCTCGTTTAGATAGTTTAGCCAAAATCACTGAATATTTGCCAATTACAACCGCTGCTATGCGTCAAGCTGCCAATCTTTGGGCAGAGGCTCGCCAGCAGGGACGACCAACGGCGGGGGATAAAACGATTGACGGCGATATGATTTTGATTGCCCAGGCTATGACTCTAGCGGCTTCCAATGTCGTGATTGCAACAACAAATGTAGGGCATTTGTCGAGTTTTATTGCAGCCGATTTATGGCAAAACATTGGGATTTAGTACGAGCAATATAGTTATCTGTGTTAAAATTTCAACCCTTATAATATTTTATCCAGTAGAATTGGACTTATATCAACAGCTAATCAGCAGAAATAGCACTAAGCGTGCCTACTACAAACAAGTTCTACAAAATCCTGGTTTCTGAGTCCAAAAAATATTTTCCCAAAACCTGCATAATTTTTCGACTACGCCCTGGTTAATTAAAAAGCGCAGTTGGCCAACTCGCTTCTCCAAAAACTTCTGATTTATTTAACGGAGAAACGGGTACAATGACACCTACAATTTTATCTTCTCTCTTCATGTTTGGCATGATTATTCCTGCATCTTTAGGAATTAACATTGCTAGTGAAAAACAATTTTCTGCATCTGATAAATTCATATCCCATGCACCATTAGTAGAGATTTTTCAGCCTCAAGCTAGAAAAGGCGGGAATGGAAATGACGATCCCATTGTTCCACCTAACTATAGTTAATTCTCTGTAAAACCTTAATCTCGGAGACTGCTAATTATTAAAAGAATTCAAGCGCTGACGTGCTGTGATTTTCCATACATCTAATTCTGGCAGTCTCCAATATACTCCTTGAGGTTTTTTGCCACTGCGATCGCATTTCAAAAAATCCTCATAATAAACTAACGCCTCTGGCATATTTCCTTGAGTCTCTTTCACTTGCGCCAAAATATAATAAGTTGGGGGATGAAGATTATTTAGCTCTAGCGATTTCAAAATCTGTACCTCAGCTTCATCATAGCGATTTTTGAGAAAGTAAGCCCAACCAATGTTTTTGTGTAAAGCCGCTAGCACTAACTCATCTTTAACTTGCTCTAAAATCGGCATTATCAGAGTAATTGCTGCGTCTAAATTTTCCGAAATAATTTCCAAACGAGCTAAATTACTAATAGCTGCATAAGCCCCTCGGTTATTAAATCCAGCAGCGATTTGATAGTGAATTCGGGCTTTTTCTAAATCTTGCAACTGTTCGTAAGTAGCGCCTAAGTTATAGTGAGATGCTGCTAAATCAGGGTTAAATCTGATAGCTTGAATTAAGTAAGATTTCGCCGTTTGAAACTCCCCCGCTAAATATTTTTTATGTCCGAGTTGATTGAAATATTTAGCTATTAATTGATGCGTCATGTATTGTTTGATTTCTCGCCCCAAAATAAAACCATCTTCAATTTTTCCTAAAAATGCTTGTTTGATGAGTGACTCTAAAGCAGAGGGCAATTCGGATATTTCTACAACACCAGCTAGATTTGATTTCAAATCATTAATAGAAACTGGTTTACTTTTTAAGGCTAACCAACAAATTAGGTAATTTTCCGACTCGGTTAAATCGGCATTAATTTTCTGCAAGTAATCTCGGAGAATTTGCTGGACAACTAAGGTAGTTTGCTGGATAAATTGGGTGAGATTACCGGAAAACAGGTCAGCAAAGTTAGCGGTAACTATCTTTAAAAGTAAGGGATTGCCACCGTAGATTTGAATCAGTTCGTCAAAAAGACTGGAGTCGGAGCCACTAGAAAACCTTTTGGCTGAATAGATAATTTTTTGGGCGCTTTCTTCGTCTAAGCCATTGAGTTGTAATACTTTAAGTGTGGTGGAGAAGCTATTACTGGTGAAGACTTCTGCCGTAATTCTGAGTTTTTTACAGTAACAAAAAATGAATATAGGTTTCCTGATTTTGGATATGAATGGAAGGATTTGTCTGATATAGAGCAAGATCAAGTTAGGAAGGCTGCTGATATACCATCAGAAGAACAAAATTTCGATTGGTTTTTAATTTTTCGTACAAACAAAACCAATTTAATTATTTATTTACCTAACGGAGAGGGGAACTATAAGCAATACCCAGTAAATCGTGAAAAAATAAACTTATTTTCTAAAATTTTACCCAAACCTTTCCGTATAGACTCAAAAGTAGCGCTTCCAGATAGCGTACCAATTGAGCGTATAAGAGTACAAGCCAAAGGTCAAAAGCAAAGCGGTCGAGTAACTACTCTACTTGAACAATGGCAAAGAGAAGAGATTGACAAAATACTTGATATCATTGCTACTGGTGAGTCCTCATTGACAAGCCAAAAAGGTATTGACACTGGATGGCGTACAAAGGAAGATGGGCATAAAGTACGAGCGTCAGCCCCTACTGAATTCTTAAAAATTCCTATTGAACTTGAGAATGAGGTTCAAACAATTAACACCCTAATAACGCTTTTGAAAAATAATGGCATGAGTAGAGATGAAGTCAAAAGGAGAGAGCAAGAGTTTGATCTAGCTTACAAACTTATTTGTGAGGTTGCTAATGTTGACCCAGAATTTTTATTAGAACTTACTAATAACTTGTTGAAAGCTGGAAAAGAGGGATACAGTGGAGCTATCATTGATCGAATTAACAAAAATTTAGAAGAAAATCTTAATTTTCCGAGTTGGTGGGTTCAAGACCGTGATTTTCGTTTGGTAGTGTCAGCTAATAACTACCATTTAAGGTTTGCAATAAGGGATCGGACTGGCACTACATACTCCTTTTCAGAGCGAAGCCAAGGATTGAAGTATTTTTTAAGCTACTATATTCAGTACAAAGCTCATAAACTAGAAAATGAAGCTCCAGAAATTTTGTTGATGGATGAACCCGATGCTTACCTATCAAGCCAAGCACAACAAGATTTACTTAAAATCTTTAAAGCTTTCGCAGATGGTAAAGATGGTAAGCCTCCAGTTCAGGTAGTTTATGTCACTCACTCTCCCTTTCTTATCGACAAAAACCATGCTGAACGTATTCGCGTTTTAGAGAAAGGAGTGGAAGACGAAGGAACAAGAGTAGTAGAAGATGCAGCAAAAAATCATTATGAACCATTGAGATCCGCTTTTGGAGCTTTTGTAGGAGAAACTGCCTTCATTGGTAATTGTAACTTAATGGTAGAAGGTCTTTCTGAACAAATACTAATTGCAGGAGCTGCTGCACATTTAAACTCTTGTCGTGATGTATCAGAATTGGAAACGCCGGATTTAAATCCCCTGGATTTGAATCACCTCACTATAATTCCAGCCGGGGTAGCATCAAATATACCTTATTTGGTTTACTTAGCCCTTGGTCAAAATATAGAGCAGCAACCAGCAATGATTTTACTCTTAAACAGCAATCGTGAAAGTTATGAAGCAAGAAATAATCTTCCCAAAAATGAGAATGAAAAACCTTTATTAAGTGAGGAATTTATCCTACAAATTAAGGAGTGGTCTAATGAATATACGCTTACATCCTCTAAAGAAACGATACCAATTGAATTAGAAGACCTTATACCATTACCAATATGTGTAGTAGCTGCACGCAGCTACGCAAAGGTTTTTCATGCAAATAAGAGTAGTATTGAAAGTATTACTGAAGATGCTATCAATGCTAAATTAATAGAGAATATAACCGTTTTTAAAGCAATCGAAGCTTGCTTTAAAGAACAGAATCTTCAAATCGACAAAGTTGGTTTTGCCAGAAGTGTAATCGATACTATCCAGCAGAACAATGCAATCAATGGCATTGAAGAATTTCAGAATAATTTTAAAGCTCTTTTTAAATGTCTTAATGAAATGAAGATTGCTGCATTGCAAAAATTTAACGATAAGCGTATTTCAGAGAAAATACGTCAGCTTAAAGCAACCTTCTTCCGCGATTATCCCAAGTCAGCAAGGCACATAGATGCAGCGGAGCTTTTTATAAAAATGGAAAATATATTGGATGACAGTCCAGCTGGTATTGAAGCTAAAAAAGGTATTCAAAAACTCCGAGATCAATACAAGCTTGATTTAGAACCAACTGAAACAATTGCTGACTACAAAAAGTTTGAGAGAGAAGTCAATAAGATCCACTATAAAGGACGGAATGACAAAAACTCCCTCAATCAAAACGCAACCGAAGTGTCTCTTGCAAGTAATCAGTTTAAAAATAGCTCGACTAAATCTAGCACAAGACACAAGCAAAATTCATCTAAAGGTTTTAATACTAAAAGTTAATTTACTTAGAAGTAAGTAAATTACCTAGCATGACTTTTTCGCAGAAATAAATTTTGTTATATGCGCTTGCTCAAATAAAACAGGAGAAACAATTGATTAAATTTGTTGGACAAGTCAAACTACGTAACCGCCGCCGTGTTTATTATCAAGAAAATTTTTACCGAGTAGAGCAAGTTAATCCAAATAGAGAACAAGTAACTTACTCTTATGATATTCCTGACAAAGCTGTGGAGTATCTACATAACAAATTAAAAGGTTATAAAGTTACCAAAGAAGATGCTTCTACTGTTCTCAAACCAGTCGCTAAAAACTTGAATCTTCCCTATACATACGGTTGGAAACTTGACTATTATGCTCAGGAAACATTAATAGTCTTAGTAGCATTAGGCAAAGCCCGTTTAAGTCAAGAAGGCCGAGGTTATTTTTACACCATTGCCTATTCCTAATATTCAATAATTGACTTTTAATTTTGTTGACTAAGTACAGGACTCAATAAAAAAGATTTCTCAAATTCACATGAGTCCTGTCGCTATTTTACTTTCAAACAGCCAAAAAATGAAATCTAATTCAGTTACTCAAATCAGCGGTACTTCCGGTCAATTTGTCGGCGTAGTTGCTGTGCAAACCAGTGGCAGCTTAACTATCAAAATTGTCGGTGATACCCTACAAACTAAATCTGAAGAATTTTTCGGATTAGAAACTAAAGAAATTGTCGTTCCCATTCAAGATGTCAAAGGAGTTGAAATTGGAGAAGGCTGTACTTGGTGGCTATTTTGGTTAGGAATCTTTACCCTCTGGTTCTTCATTGGCATTATCTTTATTGTTTTAGCCTTTGTTATTAAACAGCGCTATATTGCCATTTACACCACCAGAACCAATGTAATTTTGTTTTATAAAAAATCGGAACGAGTAGATCAATTTAGAAACGCCGTTCTAGAAGCTTGTCGTCCCAAACCTACCTACATTCCTCGACCTTCTCAGTCTCCCCCACCACCACCTTCTTTGCCAAAATGATTAACACTTAGCTAAATTTACTAACTTCAATTCTTACCACTTCACATTCCCTAAAAAGATGTCCGATTCAAAAATCTCCGAACAACTAGATTACCCATTTTTACTACTAACACATATAATCTGTGCCGACCAACAAATTCACAGTGAAGAGTCGAAAGCTTTACGGGAACTAGCAACTAAAACCCAAGCTGGACAACGCACGCTCTTAGAAATGGAAAAAATACTCGCTCAAGATGAACAACAAATATCTATAACAGAAATAGCACTTCAAGTGCCTCGAAGTCAGCAAGCTGAAGCAATGCGACAAATTCTAGCACTCGCATATATTGATGGTTTCTTTTCACCATTAGAACGGGAAATGGTGGAAAAAGTAGCGCAGCATTGGAAATGGTCTAAAAAGAAATTACAGCAGCTAATTGAAGAAGCAGAAGGCTTTACAACTAACCGTTCTATCAACGAAGAAAACGAACCCTCACAACTGTCTTTCGGTGCGCGTCTCCTCAAAGGAACCGAATCTCTGTTGTCATGCACACTAGTAGATAACTTAGCAAAAATTGCCCCCGAAAACGTAGGACGTAGAATTGAGGAACTGCGAAAAGAAATATTATTAGCTGGGCCAGAATATGATGAAGCTATTGAGCGATGTGCCACCATTGCTAACGAAGATTACAAATTCGCAGAAGTAGCTTTAAAAGCAGCTTCTTCAGCACTTTATAACTTAGGAAAAGGCATTCAAAACGAACTACAAACACTCCAAACAAAAACCAGCGGTAATAGTCAAGCCAAAAGTGCAGCAGAAGTAGCCAAACAACTCGAAACTACCAGAAAAGCTCTCACAGCCGAAATTATTAAAGAGATTGAAACTGTACGCGAATCACTTGCTGCCAAACAACGCGCTCTTAACCATTTCAGCATCGCTTTTATGGGTAAAACCAAAGCTGGTAAAAGCACCCTCCATGCCATTATTACAGGTGAAGGTTGGGATGCCATTGGTGTAGGTAAGCAACGCACGACTCGTTTTAATCGAGTCTATGAATGGAAGAATATTCGTATTATTGATACCCCTGGTATTGGTGCTCCTGGTGGCAAAACTGATGAAGAAATTGCCCAAAGCGTGATTGAAGAATCTGATGTAGTTTGTTATGTGGTAACGAATGACAGTATTCAAGAAACTGAATTTGGTTTCTTGCGATTGCTGAAAGAAAAAGCTAAACCATTAATTGTTCTGCTGAATATCAAAAATAATTTACGCGATACTCGACGGTTGGACTATTTCTTAAAAGATCCAGATAAACAGTTTACTATAGATGGTAAAAGTGGTATTGGCGGACATATTGAACGTATTCATCGTTATGCCAAAGAGCATTATGCTAATGACTACTTTTCCATTGTTCCCGTAATGCTTTTGGCTGCACAAATGTCACGGGAATCAGAACATCAACAGCAAAAAGATAAGCTTTTCAAAGCAAGCAGAATGCAGGATTTCCTCGACTCTATTCGCTTGTCTTTAGTTGAGTATGGAGTAATTAGGCGATCGCAAACCTTACTTGGTTCTACAGTTGGTGCGCTCGACAATCCTTACCAATGGGTATCACAACAGGCAGAAGTTTATCAAAAATTAACCGACACGCTCAAAAACAAGCGCGAAACTATCCAAAAAAACATCAAAAAAGCAGAAAAAGATTCTATCGAGTCTTTACGGCATCAGATAGAAGCTGTTTTTCAAGATGCTTTCAATGCCATACCCTACTTTGCAGAAGACTACTGGGAATCTAGCGAGGAAGGTTTGAAGCAGGGGTGGAATAGAAAATTTAAGAACATAAAGTTTGAGGAGCGTATTGATACAGCTTATAAAGAAGTTGGACAAAATTTTAACAAAAAAGTTGCAGAAGTAATTGAAGAGATTGGGAAGGAATTACAACTTATTGCTCAACTAGGCGGGGGCAATTTTAATTTTACCACCCAAGATTCAGATACCTTTATGCGTCATTTTATGAGAATTGGAGGAAGCCTTTTAACATTATTTGGTGGTCTACTACAATTTACTCCCTTTGCTCCTATCGGCTGGGTATTTATTGGAGTAGGTATCGTTGCTAATATGGTTTCAAATTTCTTTAAATCTAAACATAAAAAGCGACTATCTGCTTTATCGATGCTAAAGACTACTGCGAAGGTGTGGTTGTCGGGCCAATTCTGGGAGTTTTTTCAGTAGCTATGGATATTCATGCCGTGAAAAAAGAAGAAGAGTTGGACAAGAAATTGGCTGAAGCTCGCCAGGAAATTACTAGTCAGTTTATCTCAATTGCTAAACACCTCGAAAGTCAAATTGAAACCCAACTTTTTGAAGTTGAAGCTAAAATTTATGGTGACGTTGAGAAGAAAATTTCTTTGGCTCGTCAGAAAGAAGAATTAGCGATCGCTTCGGCAAACAAATGGGTAAAAAATCTGCTAACTATTCGTCAAGATTTTGAGCGGATTTTGCGGTTAATAAATAAATTAGGAAATGTAGTTTAACCTCGAAATAGCAAAACATAGCTTTTCCTAAATGCTGGAAAAGCTATGTTTGATGAGAAATAAAAATTTCCTCAAAACATCGCCTCCAAGAGTTTCAACCCTATCTGCTTATTCAAAGATTCATTATCTTGGGGACAAGAATGCAGATAAAGACACCTGGGACAACCAGCTTCACAATTGCAATTACGAGCTAGAGATGCTGCACTTTGAGCAAACTTTTCCAACTGGTGAAACACTGCTTCACTACATCCATTACCATCAGCTACAGCATCATAAAAATAGCCAATCGTTTCTGTTGATTCTGTCACCAAATAATTCAAATCTAAACTAGAACTCAGAATCACCAATGGTACAGCAAAGATAATTTGATGTCCGATGCTATGCAGTGCAATGCTAGTCGGGGATGCCGTCCATAATGGTGCATAAGCTGCGGGAACTTCTGGTAATTCTCGCCCTATTTTTGTTTGCAAATGCTGCACCTCTCGTGCCATGATACTAGCACCTGCTGCATTGATTTGTACTTGCACCACAGATATAATGCAGTAGCATTACTTGTGAGACAAGATTCCAGAATTGGAATATTAAAACACCAAGTTTTTCCACTAGCTGTTGGTGTCAAAATACAGATATTTTTTCCCTGACGCACCGCTTGTAATGACTCTAATTGATGGGAATAAATTTGCTCGATTCCCACAGCTTTTAATGAATTAGAAAGTGCAATTGGTAAATCATCTGGAATAGGATACAGTGTACCATCAATAGGGGGAATGGTTTCTGTATAAGCAATAGTTTCTGCTAATCCCAAACCAATTTCTTCAAAACCTGCACCCAAGAATGGTTGTGGTGATTCAGAACTTGGCATTAATTCTTGAGATGCGATTGCTGATACCCAGTTCAAAGAAATTGGTTGATTTTCTTTCCTAAAATTAGCAACTAATTGACTACCAATAATTCCGACAACTTCTCCTAATCCATGTTTAGTAGAATAAATTGATTTCCCGGTTGCCAACCAATCTGGGGGATGGAGATGTTCTTTACTTGCTTTTATTAATGCAGCATAGTTGGGGATTGAATTGGAATTCATGAAGACAAAATCCTAACTGAATATTTCTCCCTCCTGATGCCGTTAGGCAGAAATATTAGAAAAAGCCAGGAATCTTTCGTTTATAAAAGAGCTAATTGCAAATGCTTATATTGGGGTGTTTTTTGTTTCAGCCATTCCATGTAAAGTTTATCAGGTATTGATAGCAACATTGAGCACACCTTTACATAGTACACAGTACCTCTGAGAAATAAGAAAAACACCTGGCCAAAAGTTTAGGTTTATTCCCCAACTTAGGGTTAAGGTTAGAACTAACCTTTTTTAGAGGCTCAGAACTCAACAATGGGTTAGCTCCTTTCTTCTGTTTACCTCATAGAGTGATTTTATAGAGACGTACACAAATAATCACAAGCTTGTTGGTTGTTTTGAAACTTGAAGAACCTAACTCAATGCCGAGAATGGGATGCCAAAAATAATTCCGCCTGCATATTTGAGCGAAATTGCACCCATTGATAAGTAGCAGGAAATTTATTCCTTAACATTGAAATCCAAAGAAAGATAAACCCCAACTTGTATTTTTGGAGTGACAATATGACTCGTAATATTTACGCACTTCTTGTTGGCATTGATGATTATCCTAATGAAGTAGGCAAGCTAGAGGGATGTGTTAACGACATTCGAGCAATCGAACACTATCTAAAAACGAGAGTTGAGGAACCGGAGAAGCGGTTGCAGATCAGATGTTTAATTAATCAACAAGCTACCCGACAGGCAGTTATTGACGGCTTTGAAAAACACCTAAGTCAGGCTGATAAAGATGATGTTGTACTATTCTACTATAGTGGGCATGGTTCGCAGGAACCTACACCCCCAGAATTCTCTTATTCAGAGCGAGACGGTAAACTTGAAACACTTGTGTGTTGGGATAGCCGTACCAGTGCTAGGGATTTAGCCAATAAGGAATTGCGCTACCTGATTGCTAAAGTTGCTGAACACAATCCACACATTCTCTTAGTACTGGATTGCTGCCATTCTGGTTCTGGTTCAAGAGATGTTGAACAGAAGCAGAAACTTCGCCATACTCCCGCATACAAGCAGGCTAGAAAGATTAACGAATTTATTTTTGCTGATGATGCAGCAGTCCTTTCACAAAAGCACGGAGATGGCTGGGACTTGCCAGAGGGACGACATATACTGTTAGCAGCTTGCCAGGATCGCGAAAGAGCAAGTGAATATTCTGGTGATGGTCAAACCAGAGGTGCTTTTTCTTACTTTTTGTTGGATGCGTTGAACAAAGCTGGTAGCAACCTCTCCTACCGCGAATTTTTCAAGGAAGTCAGTTCCCGTGTCCGTAGCCGGATCAAAGATCAAACTCCGCGATTAGAAGCTAATCATGCCGAAGATTTAGACAATCTTTCATTTCTGGGTGGCTCAGACATTATTAAGCCCCGAGAGCTTTTCTTTACCTTGCGTCATAACGGCGATAATTGGGAGATTGATGGGGGAGCAGTACATGGTTTACCAAAAGTTAGCAGTATTCCTATTAAACTTGCACTTTATTCTCAACGCAGTACTTTAGAGCAAATACGACAACTGTCTGAGCCAGATGGTGAAGTTGAAGTTATTGATGTGCTACCAGATAAGAGTATTGTCAAGTTCACCAAAGAGCCTACAAACCTGACAGAAGATACCATACTAAAAGCGATCGCTATCACTCTGCCGCCTCCAACCATAGGGATTTATCTGGAAGGAGATCCAGCACCATTAGAACTAGTACGGCAACAACTTCAAAAGGTGGGTCCTGGCGAGAAACCCTCACTTTATATTCGGGAAGAACATGAACTGACTAAAGCTCAGTATTGTCTTTTGACAAAGGATGGGCGGTATGTAATTACCAAACCATCAGACGATCGCCCATTAGTAGAACCCCTTAAAGGATACGATAAAACCTTTAGGGCTGTAAAAAATTTGGAACACATCGCCCGCTGGACAACAACGATTGATTTGGCTAATCCTGAAAGCCAAATTCCGGCTAATGCGGTTAAGGTTCAGATCTACCGTAATGGCAAGGAGGTTCAAGACTCTCATCTGCGGCTGAAGTATGAGTACAAAAACGGTAAATGGCAGCAACCGACATTCCAGGTTAAGCTGACTAACACCTACGATCAACGGCTCTTCTGCGCCATTCTGGATGTAGCGGAAGACTATTCTGTGAGCGTACCACGTTTGTTCCCTCAAGGCGAACTGGCTCAGAATGGTGGTTTGTGGATTGAACCAAAACAAGAGGTTTGGGCAGGTATTTGGAATGGCAACCGTAAAATGCAAGATCATATTCCTGCGAGCGTACCAGACGAAATTTGGAAACAAGGAGTTACAGAATATCAGGATGTCTTCAAGCTGATCATCAGTACAGCAGAGTTTGATGCCACCCTTCTTTGTCAGGATGATTTGTCGTCCTCCAATGTTGAGCTGAGTGGTGGGAGACGAGAACTCCCAAGTCGCCTCAATACGCTTAATTTGTTGATGTACCAAATTCAGTCCCGACAATTTGGTGTGGTTAAGGAGATTGATGATTGGGTAACCAGCCAATTTAGCATCACGACAGTTCGACCGAAAGATGCTGTTTCACTTAATCACCAAGTTCCTACTGACCTCTCCTTTGGAGTAACTATTCTGCCCCACTCCGGTTTACGTGCAAATGTTCGCCTATCCTCTGTTCCACCATCAACGCGAGATATAGGCAATCCTACTTTGCCTTTAATTTTGGGTGACTACACGCAGCCCTTCCAGTTCACCGCTAGCCGAGGGGTTGATTCAGGATTAAGCGTGCTGGAGTTGCAGGTGAATGACAATGATAGTATTGGGACTGTGACTCCCGAAAACCCATTGGTTCTGTCTGTTAATAAATCCATTACACAGGATGAATACATACTTCCAGTTGCTCACGATGGGAAGTTCTGGCTGCCTTTAGGACAGGGGAAAGGAAAAGATGGTAACACTGAGATTCGGATAGAACGACTACCGACACTAGATAATGAGCAAATATCAGGCGAAAAGAAGCGCAGCCTCGGTGGTTCAATCCTAATTTACTTCCAAAAAATAATATATGAGAACCTGGGACATGATTCTCCCTACCCCAAGCTGAGAGTTGCCCGTGTTGCTGAGGATGGAACTATCAACTACGAAGAAGACCATCAGCAAATCAAAGTAGCAGTACAGAAAGCCCAACGCATTGTTATTTATATTCACGGTATCATCGGCGATACGGAAAGTATGGTGCCAAGTGTACGACAAGCCAAAGTGAAAGTGAATGGGCAATCCAAATCTCTAGCTGAGATTTATGATTTGGTGCTGACGTTTGATTATGAGAGTTTGAATACACCAATTAAAGAGCTTGGTAAGCAACTCAGGGATAAACTGGCTGCGGTTGGTCTGACACCCAATCATGGTAAGACATTGCATATTATAGCTCACTCAATGGGTGGACTGGTCTCCCGCAGCTTTATTGAGCAGTCGCAGGGTAATCAAGTTGTACAACATTTAATTATGTTGGGAACTCCTAATGCTGGCTCCCCTTGGTCTGCGGTGCAAGATTTGGCTACTTTTGCACTTGGGATTGTATTGAATCCGCTGTCTTCTGTGATACCTCCTGCGAAATTGCTGGGGGATCTGGTTGCATTGATTGAGAAGATTGATATCAATTTGGATGAGATGCACCCTACCAAATCCCAATTTCTTAAAGAGTTGAAAGACTGTGCTGATCCGCAGTGTCCCTACAGTATTATCGCTGGAAATACTTCTCTGATTTCGGAACAAAAAGAAGCAATTAATCAACTTTACGCGGCTCTTAAGAAAACTTGGCATCGAGCCATTGAATTTCCTTTTATGGGGGAGGTTAATGATATTGCCGTAACTGTGAAGAGCATTATCAATGTACCACAGGAGCGATCGCCAGAGGCTTACATTCAGGATCAAGTTGCTTGCAATCATTTATTATACTTCCGACATCCGGCTGGTTTAGATGCCTTAGCAAGGGCTGTGGCTCGAGCTTTTCCTGACTATTCTGGTTCGACAACTCTTTCAAAAACGCCTCTCTCTCCTCCCCCTATTGCTCCAGGGGATAATCCAAACCCAGGCAAGGAAAACACTTCACTACAACCGCAATCACCTCAGCCACCAGAGGAGCCTTTAACAAGTCAATCGACTAAGAGAGCAATCTCAGACATTACCGCTCCATCAACTTCTAAATCAGAATCAGGTTTTGAGAACAGCTATGCTGTGGTTATTGGTATTAATGATTACCACTCAGGAATTCCACCACTCCGAACCGCAGTTAACGATGCGAAGAAAATCGCTGAAATTTTGGAGAGCGAACATGAATATACGCTGATTTCGCCATCAAAGTCAGCCAGCGGGGTTGAAAACAAGGCATGGCTAGATGGGGATGCAACCCGAAAAAACCTCAAAGCTTTGCTGGAGACTCTCGAAAAAACGGTTGGTTCAGATGACCGCCTTCTGTTCTATTTTGCAGGACACGGCATTGCTATCAACAGCGAGGACGGTCCACAGGGTTTTCTAATTCCGCAGGATGCAGAACTTGGGAATACTAAGAAATATCTACCCATGAGCGAGTTGAGGACAGTGTTAGCAGAACTGCCCTGCCGCCACTGTTTGATTATTTTGGACTGCTGCTATTCAGGCGCATTCCGGTGGTCTAGTACACGGCAGTTCGGTCATGTCAGGGAGATTTTCAAAGATAATTATGACTTGTTTATTCACGACCCAGCATGGCAAGTTATCACTTCTTCAGCACACGATCAGAAGGCTGCTGATGAGATGGTGCTGGAGAATAATCGCGATTCTGAAGCCGATTCGCACTCCCCCTTTGCCAATGCTTTGATCAATGGATTAAAAAATGGGACTGCCGATACGTATCCGCCAGCTAAAGATGACAAACCACAAGGGGATGGAATCATTACTGCTGATGAACTGTATCAGTATGTGCGATACCAGATTGAGTTAGAAACGGCTCAACGCAACAAACGTCAGACTCCTGGGTTATGGATAGTAGATGAAAAACACGACAAGGGCGTGTACGTCTTTCTCACAAAACACTTCGACAAAACAAAACTGCCTCCTGCTCCAACTCTGGAGGATACCAAAGAAAGCAATCCCTACCGAGGCTTAGAATCCTACGAGGAAGAGCATAGCCAACTGTTCTTTGGGAGAACTAAGTTAATTGAAGAACTTTGCGATCGCGTGTGCGAACGTCCCCTAACCGTTGTTTTGGGTGCGTCCGGTTCTGGTAAGTCAAGTCTAGTCAAAGCAGGTTTGATTCCCCATCTCAAGCGATCGCCAGAAGAAGCACAGCAGTTGCAGGTATTGGTATCAACTCAAGACAATCAAAACCATCGCCACAAACATGAAAAGTGGAATGATACTCCGATTCTGATTAATCCTGGAACGTCACCTGTAACAGCATGGGAAAATGCACTCAAAGAGAAAAACTTGGATAGCATCCCTGCTCAAACAAAATTTCTGTTAGTCATTGACCAGTTTGAAGAGTTAGTGACCCAGTGCCGCGAGCAGGATGAGCGAGAGAAGTTTCTGCAAAAACTAGCCGAGCTGCTAAAAAAATATTCAGATAGATTACGTATTGTTCTAACGTTGCGGTCAGACTTTGAATCCCAGTTGAGAGACAGCATTGAAACTGAACTCAAAAAGCATAAAAATCTGCCGCTACTGAATGCTCAACTTTCAAGTCAGTCGCAAGATGTTCAAGAAAAACTCAAAGATGAGGAACGTATTTGGAATGCAGCACGATTTATTGTACCGCCCATGACGCGGGAGGAGTTGCAAGAAGCGATTGAGGCTCCTGCTGCGACCAAAGCTATTCTATTCGACTCGCAACAACAGAACAACCGTACCCTGGTTCAGCAACTAATTCATGAAGTTGCAGATATGCCAGGAGCATTACCATTACTATCATTTGCCTTGAGTGAACTTTATCGCAAGCTAGCCCAGCGATTTATAGATGCGCTGAAGAACCATACGACTCCCGATCGCACGATCACTTGGGATGACTATAACGAGATTGGAGGCGTAACCAGATCCCTAACGCGCAGAGCAACTGAAGAATACGATAAGCTGGCAAAAGATGATAAAGATCAACTACTGGAAGAATCGGAAGCACAAGCTCGTAAAAGGATATTACGCTGGGTGATGCTGCGAATGGTGGCTTTCGATAGCGGTGAGATAGCGAGGAGACGGGTACTGGTTTTAGAGCTAGAGTATCCTGATCCACAAGATAACAAGCGATGCACAGAAGTAATCAAGCGCTTCTCGGATGCTCGGTTATTAGTGCAAGGCAAAAATCTCCAAGGTCAAGACTATGTTGAGCCTGCTCATGATGCTTTAGTCCGTGAATGGGAAAAAGTTAGAGTTTGGTTAGATGGGGCGAAAGAGCAATCCGATGAAACGGAAGAAAAAACCAATTCAAGCTTGCAGTCTCAGAAAAAACAGGGATTTGGGTGGAAGCTACTTAGCATTGGAGATATGTTTCGACGGAACAAGCAATCAAAGCAGAAGCTGGAGAAATTCCAGCTTGACTTGCAACGAGACTTGACCGATGCTTCTAACCGATGGCAGGACGTTAGAAAAGCTAAACAAGCCAAATTAGCTTCTCAGCCAGGTAGATCGGTAAACAGACAAGAAAATACGAAAACTAGCGAGAAACAAAATATACAGGCCATTAACAGAAATTTTCAGAAATTAGATTTCATTTCAGGTGGCAAAAGGGTTGCCAGATCATTTTCGGAGATATCACAGTGGCTCTGGTGGGACGATCCGCGCTTGCCGTTAGCTAAAGAGATTCACGAGTCAAGTGACAACTGGTTAAACGCAGTTGAGACTTACTTTTTGCAGGAAAGCATCACTACCAGGGGAACCAGAAGCACATTCTGGCAAATGGTCAGATGGGGAGTGACAATTGTATTGGCTATTGCGGCACTTGTGGCTTGGTATGGTCAAGAGCAGGCAAAGATACAGCAAATACGTGCCTTACGACAATCCTCAGAAGCAAACTTGCGGTTAAATCAAAATTTGGATGCGTTGATGGCAAGCTTACAAGCAGGCAAAGTCTTAAAGGAGAGTTGGCTCCTGCCGCTTTTATCATTATTCAAACAAGATGGTCAGCTTAAAAATGAAGTAACGGAAACTCTACAAAAGGCAGTGTATTCAGTAAGAGAACGCAACCGCTTGAAACATTCAGAGCAAGCTGGCAAGGTCACAATCCGTTTTAGCCCGGATGGTCAGCTAATAGCTACAGCAGGAGATGACGGCAGTATAGCCTTGTGGAACTTACAGGGGAAGCAATTGAAAAAATGGCAAGGGGAGGAAGGTC
This sequence comes from Floridaenema aerugineum BLCC-F46, assembly GCF_041929345.1. Lineage (NCBI taxonomy): Bacteria > Bacillati > Cyanobacteriota > Cyanophyceae > Aerosakkonematales > Aerosakkonemataceae > Floridanema > Floridanema aerugineum. The sequence continues at coordinate 27,460 of NZ_JBHFNQ010000003.1, read as the reverse complement.
AAATTAAACAAATTAAGAGTATTGATTTTAGTCATAAAAATCAGTTATTAGCAACTGCAGGAGACAAAGGCATAGTTCGCTTGTGGAACTTTGAAGGACAGGAATTAGACCAGTGGGATGCCAAGATTGGTTGGATTCAAAGTATTAGTTTCAGCAAAGATGGACGACTATTGGCGATCGCTGGAGGAGGCGGTACGGTTATCTGGAACTTGCAGGATAAGTCATCGGTAAAATTAAAAGAGAAAAGTCAGATTTTGAGTGTAAATTTTAGTCAGGATAGTCAATTTGTGGCTACTGCTGGAGGTGCTGGAACAGTCAGCGTCTGGAACTTAAAAGGTAAGAAATTGCAAGAGTCGAAAAATTATCGAGTTCCACTCAGGAGTGTTAGTTTTAGCCCTGATAGCCAGTTTGTGGCTGTTACCGGAGATTGGGACGTAGCTCATTTATGGAACTGGAAACAGGGATCTGATTCAGAGCAAAAATTGCCGAAATCGGGAGGGCTATGGGGAGGGTGGAGTATTAGTTTTGGTCCTGCAAATAGTCAATACTTAGCTATCGCTCGCAATAATGGTTTTGTCTACCTTTTTGATTGGAAAGAATCGGACGTGCAAGCAAATGAGAAAGATATTCTAAGAAGTTCAGATTCTCTCCACGATATCAGTTTTAGTCCAGAAGGTAACCTACTAGCTACAGCAGGAGATAACGGTAATATAGCTTTGTGGAACCTACAACCTGGTCAGCAGTTGGTGGAATTAAAAGCTAATCAAGACAAGGTAAAAAGTGTTACTTTTAGTTCAAATGGTCAGACATTAGCAACCACAACAGATAGCGGTACTGTCCGTTGGTGGACTTTGCAGGGTGAAGTGATAGAAGATAGGAGAGAAGACGTTCCCCCGACTGATGATAGTTGCAACTTGAAAGAGAGGGGGCTGAAAGTGATAAAAGGTCTAGATAAAGCCTTTGTGCGTGACTTAGAGAACAATCTTCTTGCAGAAACATCAAAAGAGCATATAAACGGACTCACCAGTATCAGTTGTACCGTTGATGGTAAGCTATTAGCAACTGTTGGATCTGACTATAAGGTTCGCCTTTGGGACTTGTCGAATTTGTCATCCAAAGAACACAGTCCACAATCTCTAACTCCAGTTAAGGAATGGACAGGGGATTCAGACGTGATCGATTTTGTGCAGTTTAGCCAAGATGGTAAACAACTGGCCATAGGAGGTCGTGCTCATGGAAAAGGGAGGGTTCGTCTGTGGAACTTAGAAGGTAAGGCTCAGGCAACTTGGGAAACGGATCAAGGTCTAATTAAAAGTATTAGTTTTAGCCAAGATGGAAAGCTATTGGCTACTGTAGGAGAGCGAGGAAATCCTAAGTTACTACCAATTGAATCATTCGATAAGTTGATGGAGCGAAGTTGTAATTGGGTACGTGAATATCTAGCAACACTTGATGAAAAAAATAGCGATCGCCATCTGTGCGACGGAATTAATCAGTCTGAAATCAATCAGCCTCAAGAACGTGGGGAAATCAGCATTGGTAACAAAATCTTACTTCCATCTCTTACAAATCCTGACAAACAAGCTGGGGTAAAGGCGATCGCTTTTAATAAGAAAATCTTACTTCGCTCCATTACAAATCCTGACAAGCAAGCTGGAGTAAAGGCGATCGCCTCTCGTGACTTTGATACCGCTACCGAACGACTAAAGGCTTCTTTATTAAGCAACCCCAACGATCCAGAAACCCGAATTTACCTGAATAATGCTGAAATTGGGAGCCAGGAATCCTACACCATTGCAGTCTCGGTTCCCCTAAACGATCTCAACATTTCCCTAGAAATTCTCCGGGGTGTTGCTCAAGCTCAAGAACTTTATAACAAATGGGTAGGAACGACTGGAGGTAGAGAAGTACCATTCAAAGTGTTAATTGCAGACGATCGCAACAAGCCAGAAGTTGCTCAAGCGATCGCCAAACAGCTTGCCGACAATCCCAATGTGCTTGGAGTTGTAGGGCATTTTTCTAGCGATGTTACTAGAGAAGCAGCCAAGATTTATAACGATAGAAAATTAGTGGCAATTTCTCCAGTTAGCACTTCTGTTGAATTATCAAATGATGTTCTTGGAAGATACGTTTTTCGTACTGTCCCGAGTGACAAAGTAGCTGCAAAGAGGTTAGCCGAGTATATGTTGAAGTCGCTCAATAAGACAAAAGCTGTTGTGTTTTATAACCAGCAAAGCGAGTATAGCAAATCTCTTAGTTCTGAGTTTGAATCTGCTGTTACTTCAAAAAATGGGCAAGTAAAGCTAATAGACTTATCAGATTCTAATTTTATGGCAGATCAAGTGGTTGAAAGGTCAATTCAGCAAGGTGCTGAAGTATTGGTATTAATGCCAAGTATCGAAAAACTCGACAAAGCTCTTGAAGTTATAAAAGCAAACAAAAACAAACTTCCGCTTTTAGCAGGAGATGATGTGTATGGCCCTGTAGTTTTAGAAAAAGCTGGAAAGGAGGCAAACGGGATGGTGGTTGGTATTCCCTGGCATATTGGAGCAAACCGAAATACAGAATTTTCAACTACTTCTACCAGGCTTTGGAAAGGAGATGTTAACTGGCGCACAGCGATGGCTTATGACGCAGCTAAAGCTTTGATTGCAGCAATTAGAAAAGAACCTACCCGCGAAGGAGTAGCGAAAATGATTCGTTCAGAAAGTTTTACTGCTAATGGTTCTAGCCAGAACGTGGCATTTCTACCATCAGGCGATCGCAAGGATAGTAAGATTCAACTAGTTAAAGTCAAATCTAATCCCCCATCTTGTCCTTACAAGTACATATTTGTTCCTGAACCACTGCCACAAAATAACAATCCATCGAGTTCTTGCCACTAATACTGATGGTTAAAATACGGTAGAGCAGCCTGCCGAGCGAAGTTCTATCTTAAGACTCTAAAAAAGAGCGATCGCACTCCCAATTATAGGGCTGACATCCCTCTACCTGAAAAAGCAAACTTATGCTAAGTTCGTGCGAATAGGTAAATACTTGTCATTAATATCTCGTAAACAAAAAATACACTTTCATATTAAGACAAGTATCTACCTGGAGACAGATTTAGCCGCATCTGCTTTTTCAGGAGAACAGCCGCAATATGCTCAGTATTCCAGGTGTTGAAGTCAAAACTCGCATCTACGAAAGTGCTAATTCTTTAGTTTTCCGCGCCATCCGACAGTCAGATAACGAACCAGTTATCCTGAAAATCCTCAAAGAAAATTATCCCACACCACAAGAACTAGCACGCTACCGCACCGAATATCAAATTACTCAATCCTTGAATTTTTCTGGTTGCATCAAAGCTTATGACTTAAAGCCTTACCAAAACACCCTCGTCATGTTTGTTGAAGATTTTGGGGGGGAATCATTAAAAATTTGGATGAAACAGAAAAAGTTTAGTTTAGAAGAATTTTTACGAATAGCGATCGCCACCACCGAAAGTCTAGCATTTCTCCACGCCGCCAACATCATCCACAAAGATATTAACCCCTCAAATATCGTTTTTAATCCAGCTACCGGACAACTAAAACTGATCGACTTTGGCATTTCTACAAAATTTACACGAGAAAACCCCACCCTGAAAAATCCCAACATTTTAGAAGGAACTCTCCCCTATATGTCGCCAGAACAAACTGGCAGAATGAATCGCAGTTTAGACTACCGTACCGATTTTTACTCCCTGGGTATCACCTTTTACGAACTGCTCGCTTACCAACTACCTTTCGACAGCACTGATGCACTAGAATTAGTTCATTGTCACATTGCTAAACAGCCATTATCGCCATCAGAAATTAACTCAGAAATTCCCCAAATCCTGTCGGAGATTGTAATGAAATTGATGGCAAAGAATGCCGAGGAACGTTACCAAAGTGCATTCGGAATTAAAGCCGACCTAGAAAAATGCTTAAATCAATTAAATAACACTCAAAATATATCGAAATTTCCCCTAGCCAGTCAAGATATTTCCGATAAATTTCAAATACCACAAAAACTTTATGGCAGAGAGCGAGAAATTGAAACTCTTTTAAATGCTTTCGAGCAAGTTTCATCCCAAAGTCAACTATTTTTAATTGCAGGTTATTCAGGCATTGGAAAATCAGCCCTCGTTCAAGAAATCTATAAACCAATTACTCAAAAGCGCGGCTGTTTTATTTCTGGCAAATTTGACCAATATCAACGCAATATCCCCTACAGTGACGTTGTCAATGCTTTTCGAGATTTAGTCAAACAGTTATTAGCTGAAAACACAGTAAAACTAAAAGAATGGCAGGAAAAATTATTAACAGCTTTAGGTGTAAATGGGCAAGTCATAATTGATGTAATTCCTGAAGTAGAATTAATTATAGGCAAGCAACCAGTCTTACCAGAAGTAGGGATAAGTGAGAGCCAAAATCGCTTTAAATTAGTCTTTCAGAGTTTTATTAAAGTCTTTATTAACTCAGAACATCCTCTCACCGTATTTCTAGACGATTTACAGTGGGCTGATGGAGCATCTCTAAAGCTTATGGAATTGCTGATGAGTGGTACGACACCTGGTTTATTTTTAATCGGCGCGTATCGAGATAACGAAGTTTCTCCTGCTCATCCATTGAGCTTGACAATTGAGGAAATTATTAAAACAGGAGCCAGTGTCAATCGCATTTTTTTGTCACCTTTGGATTTATCCATCGTCACTCAATTGATTTCAGATACCCTCAATTGCGGTGAAAATGAAGTTAATTCTTTGGCTAAATTAGTGTTTGCCAAAACTGGGGGTAATCCTTTCTTTATGAATGAGTTTCTTAACTCGCTTTATAAAGAAAGGCTGTTTAACTTTAACTTAAATTCTTGGAAATGGGAGTGGAATATAGAGCAACTACAAGAAAAAGACTTTACTGATAATGTAGTTGACTTGATGGTACTCAAAATTCAAAATCTGCCAGAGAATACCCAAGAAACGCTAAAAATAGCCGCCTGTACGGGCAATCGATTTGAACTGCGATCGCTAGCCTCAATTTGTCAAAAATCCCTGCAAGAAACGGTAGAAAACTTACACGCAGCTATTGTAGAAAATCTAGTCGTGCCACTCGGTAATATGGGGGATGTGGAATTAGCACTTGCGGAAAAATCACCCAGTACCCAATCCCTAGAATACAAGTTTATACATGACAAAATTCAACAAGCAGCTTATTCCCTAATAGCCGAACAGGATAAGCCATTTGTGCATAGACAAATTGGGCAAATGCTGCTGCAAAATACTCCTTCCGACAAGCGAGAAGAAAAAATTTTTGACATTGTTAATCAACTGAATTTCGCCACCTCGTTAATTACCAAGCAATCAGAAAGAGATGAACTGGCGCAATTAAACTTGATTGCAGGCAAGAAAGCGAAAATATCAGCGGCGTATCAGCCAGCACTGAATTATTTACAAACTGGGATAGAACTGTTAGCAACCGATAGCTGGCAGCAACAGTATCATCTCATCCTTTCACTGTACGAAAAAGCTGCCGAAGCCGCCTATCTTAACAATAAGTTGACTTTGATGGAAAAATTTATCGAGGTGGTTCTGTCAAAAGCTAAAACAGTGTTAGACAAAGTGAAAGTGTATGAAATCAAAATTCAAGCTTGTAACGCCCAGAATAAATTTACTGAATCGATTGATATTGCCTTAGAAGTTTTGAATTTGCTGGGGGTAAGGTTGCCCAAACAACCAAGCAAGTCCGATGTTTGGTGGAGACTGCTGCGGACAAAGCTAATAATAGGGCGAAGATCGATCGCCAGTTTGGTTGATTTGCCGATAATGACCGCCCCTCACCCTAAAGCACGGATGCGGATTTTGAATGCCATTATTTCTGCTAGCTATTCCACCTCATTTTTGCTGTTCTCATTGATTGTATTTGAACAGGTCAACTTATCAATCAAGTGGGGGAATGCACCTGAATCGGCTTATGCTTGTTACAGTGGTTATGCCATAATTCTCTGTGCCTCTGTCGGAGATATTGAGGCTGGCTATCAATTCGGTCAACTCGCCTTGAACTTACTCGCTTCACTTAATGCCAAAGAAATTCAAGCAAAGACATACATGATAGTAAATGGCGTAATTAAACACTGGATAGAGCCTGTAAAAGAAACTTTAAAACCCTTATTGGAAAGTTACGTAGTTGGACTGGAAACAGGAGATTTGGAATACGCTGCCTATTCTGCTCATCAATACTGCTACCATGCTTTTTTTAGCGGTTCGGAATTAGTGCAACTAGAGTCAGAAATGGCTGACTATGCTCAGGTTATGCGTCAAATAGGACAAGAAAGAACTATTGAGTTGCAAGAGTTATTCCATCAAGCTGTCCTGAATTTGCTCGACAAAACCGAAAATCTCTATGATTTGGTCGGCAATGCTTACGACGAAAAGGTGATGTTACCTGAGCTTAAAAGCAGAAACGATCGTACTGCAATTTGCTATCTGTATTTCATTAAATTGATGCTTTGCTTCTTGTTTGGCGATGTAAAACGGGCGATCGCAAATGCTGAACTCGCGGAACAATACCTAGATGGTATCGCAGCCCTTCTCTTAGTTGCCCATTTCTATTTTTATAATTCCCTAGCACGTCTGGCAATGGCTACCGAGGTTGAAAAATCAGAGCGAAAACGCCCGATCCAGAAGGTGATTTCCAACCAGAAAAAGATGCAGAAATGGGCCCATCATGCCCCGATTAATAATTTGCATAAATATCTGCTTGTGGAAGCTGAACTTTGTCGGGTTATTGGCAAAGATAGGCAAGCAATGAATTATTACGATCGCGCTATTTCCCTGGCTAAAGAAAACGAGTATATCAATGAAGCGGCCCTCGCTTACGAACTAGCAGCAAAGTTCTATTTATCCAGAAATAAAGAACTAACAGCTAAGGCTTATATGCAGGAAGCTCGTTATTACTATCAACTTTGGGGTGCGGCGGCTAAAGTCAAACATTTGGAAACACAATATCCCCAACTGTTTGCCATTAATCAGCAGATAAATAAAGAAATTTCAACCACTACATCAACTACTGGTAATCGTTCGAGTTCTTCTTTAGATATTGATACTGTAATGAAGGCTTCCGAAGCAATTTCGGGCGAAATAGTTCTCGACAAGCTGCTGTCTAAATTAATGAAGATTTTAATGGAAAATGTCGGCGCTCAAGTTGGTTATTTAATCTTAGAAAAACAAGGGAAATTACTGATTGAAGCTGAAGGAATTTTAGGTAATGAAGAGGTAGCTGTATTACAATCTATTCCCGTTGAAGGTTGCCAAAAACTAGCAGAATCGATTATCTGTTATGTTACCAGAACTAAAGAAAAGGTGGTAATAAATGATGCTACCTGTGAAGGACAATTTACCAACGATCCTTATATTAAAAACACACAACCAAAATCTATTTTATGTGCAGCTTTTTTGAATCAAGGAAAACTAAGTGCAATTGTTTATTTAGAAAATCGGGTGACAACACAAGCATTTACTCCCGAACGTTTAGAAATTTTGCAATTATTGTCTGGACAAGCTGCGATCGCCATTACCAATGCTACACTTTACTCTGAAGTTAAAGAGCGGGAAAACCGATTAACTCAATTTATTAATGCCATGCCAATTGGGGTTACTGTACATGATACCACCGGACAAATCATTTACGCCAATCAAACTGCACACCAACTCAGTGGAATCAACATTATTCCCGAAGTAAATACTCAAGGATTAGCAGAAACTTGTCAACTGTATCTAGCAGGAACTAATCAATTATACCCGACTGCAAAGCTACCATTTGTTCGCTCTTTAGCGGGAGAGACTGTTAAAATTGAGGATATGGACTTTCACCGAACTGATAAGATTCTTTCTTTAGAAGTTTCCAGTACGCCAGTTGTTGACGAAACAGGTAAAATTAATTATGTAATCGCTGCATTTCAAGATATCACCGAACGGAAACAAGCAGAAAAACTTTTAGCTGATTATAACCGCACTTTAGAGCAACAAGTAAGCGATCGCACCTGCGAATTACAAAGAGAAATTATCGAGCGAAAACGAGCCGAAGAAGCAGCTGAAACAGCGAACAAAGCTAAAAGTATTTTCTTAGCAAATATGAGCCATGAACTGCGAACACCTCTGAATGCAATCATCGGCTTTTCCCAATTAATGAATCGTCCTTTATCCCTCTCTCCACAATATCAAGAATACTTAGATATCATTTCCCGTAATGGAGAACATTTACTTGTCTTGATTAATCAAGTATTAGATTTATCTAAAATTGAAGCCGGATATGCAACATTAAACAAGACAAATTTTGATTTTCACCGCCTGCTCAACGAACTCGAAAATATGTTTCAATATCAGGCTGAGAATAAAGGATTACAATTGTTAATAGAATGTAGTCAAAATGTTCCCCAGTACCTTAGAACTGATGCAACTAAATTACGCCAAGTTTTAATTAATTTAATTTCTAATGCAATTAAATTTACCTCTATAGGTAAAGTTTGGATAAGGATTAAAACCGAAGAACTAACTCAAAGAATTTATTTTGAAATAGAAGATACTGGTGAAGGAATTGCTGAAGATGAATTAGAGAAATTATTTGCCGCTTTCGTGCAAACAAAAACAGGTGAAAAATCTCAACAAGGAACGGGTTTAGGATTAACAATAGCCCGCGCTTTTGTCCGGTTAATGGGTGGTGAAATCACTGTTACATCCCAAGTAGGGCGCGGTAGTTTGTTTAAATTTGATATTAAAGCTAAAGCAGTAGAAACTGCTGATTATCAACAGGAACAGGCTAGTCGTAGAGCGATCGCACTAGCACCCAATCAGCCTCGCTATCGCATTTTAATTGTAGACGATGCTGCTGATAATCGCCAGCTGTTAGTTCAACTACTTTCTCCTTTCAGTTTTGAAGTTTTAGAAGCTGCAAATGGGGGAGAAGCAATCAAAATGTGGCAGGAATATTCGCCACACTTAATTTTTATGGATATGCGGATGCCAGTAATGGATGGATACGAAGCAGCTAAACAAATTAAAAATACCATTAATGGTCAAGCTACAGCAATAATTGCTGTCACTGCAAGTAGTTTTGAAGAAGAGAAAGCCCCAATCTTTTCTAGCGGTTGTGATGATTTTATCTGCAAACCATTTAGAGAGGAACATATTTTTGAACTTTTGCAAAAGCATATCGGCGTACAGTTCATTTTTGAATTAGTTAGTACATCTGTTAACCATGAAAAGATATTGACAAAATCTAACTTAGCTGGATTACCCTCCGATTTCTTGCTTAATCTTCAGCAAGCAATTACTAATCTCGACTTAGAACGAATCCAAACTGTTATTGGTAAAATTCGGAAGATTGATCGACAATTAGCCAGCAAAATTGAGGCGAGTGTGGAAAACTTCCAGTATGAACAACTATTAGATTTAATAGCTCGTTTGGAACAGAAAGATGAATAATGAAAACAACCAAGAGACTATTTTAATTGTTGACGACAGTCCTGATAATTTGAAGCTTTTAAGTGGAATATTATCCCGGGCTAAATACAAAATTCATCTGGCTCCTAGTGGTAAATTAGCTCTCAACTTTATCCAGTCTAATTTGCCTGATTTAATCTTACTAGATATTAGGATGCCACAAATGGATGGTTATACAGTTTGTGAACAATTAAAAACTTCTCAACAAACTCATGATATCCCCGTAATTTTTATCAGTGCTTTGCAAGATGTATTGGATAAAGTAAAAGCATTTTCGCTAGGAGGTGTAGACTACATTACTAAACCCTTTCAAGAACAAGAAGTTTTAATTCGAGTCGAAAATCAATTGCGTCTGAAGAGGCTTTCCCAACAACTCATTGACCAAAATATCTTGCAAGAACGCAATCGAATGGCGCGAGAGATTCACGATACTTTAGCGCAATCTTTTACAGGAATTATTGTGCATTTAAAAGCATCAGAACGAGCCATAATGATAGATACAAAACAAGTGCTTTCGCATATTCAAACAGCACAGGAATTAGCGAGAATTGGACTAGCTGAAGCGCGGCGATCGGTAGAAGCTTTACGCCCACAACTGTTAGAAAGTGGGAACTTATATACTGCACTGTTGCAAATTATTACACAAATGTCGTCAAATACGGAAACAGGTACCGAGGTTGCAGTAATCGGTACAGCATATTCTCTCCCATTAGAAGTAGAAAATAATCTAATGCGAATTGGACAGGAAGCACTAACAAATGCTTTTAAATATGCCAAAGCAAGTACAATCCGAATCGAGTTAATTTATGAAGTAGCACAGTTTATTTTCAAGGTGAAAGATAATGGACAAGGATTCGATCTGGATACTATTTATTTTAGTAATGGTTTCGGGTTTTTGGGGATGAGGGAAAGAGCCGATCGCATTAACGCAGAATTAACTATCACCAGCAAAGTTGGACAAGGAACAGAAATTATGGTTTCTGTTAAACTCAATTAATTTAAAATCAGGGTGCCAATTATTATGAATAAATCCAATCCGATTCGCGTTTTAATTGCAGACGATCATACGATTTTGCGCCAAGGTTTAGTAGCATTGTTGGAACAGGAACCAGATTTATCAGTTGTAGCACAAGCAGGTGACGGACAGGAAGCAGTACAAATGTTTTCTCAATATCAACCTGATGTAACATTAATGGATTTACGAATGCCCAAAATGGATGGCGTAGCAGCGATTTCTGCTATTTGTGCGGAGTTTGCTAACGCTCAAATTGTGGTGCTGACAACTTATGATGGTGATGAAGATATCTATCGAGGATTGCGGGCTGGTGCTAAAGGTTATTTACTCAAAGATGCCGAGCCTAATCAGCTGTTTGCTGCAATTCGTACTGTTTCTGCTGGGGGAAAGTACATTCCACCGACTATAGGAGTAAAGTTAGCAGAACGCATGGGTAATCCTCGATTAAGCGCTCGCGAATTGGAAGTTATTCACTTAATTGTTGCTGGGAAAAGCAACCAGGAAATTAGTGCTGTTTTGCACATTAGCGAAAGTACAGTTAAGTTTCATATTAACAATATTTTAGGCAAATTGAGTGTAAGCGATCGCACTCAGGCCGCGATCGCCGCTTTGAAACGGGGTATTGCCAGTTTGTAGTTTAATAGTACGATATTTGTCGTTGAGATACCTTAGTTGGTGTTGAGTAAAGAAGTTGCGGTTTTGGATTTTACAACAGTAGTGCGTAAATTGTTCCCGCACTACTGCCGTGAGGCAACTTCTACATTAATTGGGTAGCGACTAAACGCCGAAAATTCGTTCAGCTATTAACTCTACCCTTTTTTCTTTAAATCCTTCGGCACGTTCAACAGTATTAGTTGAAAGTCGTCCGCTGATAATGTATTGTCTGCCAATTTCTAGATTATACAATTGCTCTGTCAAACTCTCACCCCAGGTAATTATTTTAATCTCTGATGGCGGTGAAGGTTGAGATTTTTCATGATGGTGGGGACTGTAAAATTCGCCAACACTTTGTCCAGTTTTATCACCATTAGCCGTATAACGAACTTCTGGTAATTCGCTGATTGTCAATGCTAAAGTGCAGTTATTCATGGTTAAACAAACTCCCGGTAATCAAGTATTAAAAGGCATCATTGTCTAAAGCGTTATCTGCGTGCTTGCTACCAAGTAAGTAGATTTTATCGGCTTTAATCACTGGTTTGGAGCGAGAGCAATCATTGTGTTCGTCTATCCAAGTTTCTATTTTCAGATAGCCACTAATGCCAAATAAATCACCTTTACGCAGATAATTAGCGGCAATTTCTGCTGCTTTGTTCCACAATTCTATGGTGAACCAATCGGGATTACTGTTTTTACTAGGTCGGCGTACTGCCATTGAAATTGTTGTTTTGGTACTACCTGATTCAAAGTATTTCACTTCCGGTTGAGCACCTGCTCTTCCCACTAAGTTAACAGAATTAAGCGTGAGATTTGGTGCTGGTATTTCTGTTGCTTCTTCAGGCAATTTGTTGGTATCAATAGTTGTAGTCATAACTTACTTTGTAAACATCATTATTCTTTCGCCGTCAGGCGGTGCTTACAAGCAGTATTTGGGCAATATTTGTTATAAAATAGTCTATTATGGTTTGTTGTTACAGAAGCCAAAACTAGAGAAAATTAGGAGACATTTTAAACTGCCATGAGTAATCAACCCAAAATTCCTGATGCCCAAACCAGATCGCATCACATTGCTAAGTTACAAGAAATCTGCCAGCGTTGGGATACTTTAATTGCTGGTTTGGATGAACTTGATGCTCGCTTAGATGCTGAGTTTCATAATAGTCCACTGGCTGCTTTTTATCAAAGAAGGACACAACGTTTAGCTACGCAGCAACAGGAATCTAGTTCTCAAAGTTAGCTGACTGCTAAGTTCAAGATAGTGTTATTACCAAGCCCCAAAAATTGCCTCCTAAAACCGCTCTTTGTAAAAAGGCATAAATAATTAGTTTCAAGTGGTATTAGTAGATTAATTAAAACTTTTACCTTGATTTATTTTGCCAGATTCAATGTATAATATATTTTCTAGTTAAAATATGACAAATAATATGAATTTATGACTACAACCAATAGTTTTGCAATTCTGGCACCAGTTCCAGAAATCCACCTGATTTCGGGACAAGAAACCCTGGCTCAACTTAGCAACGAGCCAAATAATGAAATAGTTAAACTTGCTTTTGGTAGTATGGCTTTTGAAGTGTTTCGTCAAATCGATGAATTACGGCAATTACAATCAGTAGAAGTATTTATTTATGCCAGCGATTCTACAGCCGACCAACCTCTACACACTCAAGTATCGTGGCATGGTCTTTATGTTGGTCATGTCCCTTCTCGTAATGGTCGATACCCAGGTAATAAAAAGTTTCGTCCGCCTTCTACTTTAACTGATAAGCCTACCTGGGCTGTATTTTGGGAAGTGCAAGAATTAGAATCTTTAGAAAAACCTATTGAAATTGCCTCTCTTAAAGGCTTACATAAAAAATCTCATTATTCATCTCGATTTATCCCGGAAGAACCTCTTTTGATTGAATACCCTTAAAGGATTTCCTTTTTGGTAAATGAGCAGACTATCAATCCTCTTCCATAAAAAATTAATTTTTTAGCAAATTTCTGTCTCTATGCCGTTAAATAGAAGGTGAGGTTTAAGGCTTTCGTTAACTGCTCACATTGTCTTTAGTAACACTGGTAACCCAAAGGTGGGGAATTAATGACTGACTATACAACCCCAGTCCAAGTAGATCAAAAGCTGTACTACCAAGCTGTTGGTTTAGTGCGAGGACAGTATTTACCTGGCAAGGATTCTTTCAGCCAAGGTATTTTTGTCACTGAAGATGGCTTTATGGCTCCTGCTAATCTATTAGGCGCAGCTACCTCCTTGCTCGAAAAACACGAAGAACTATTGCAGGGGTTCCATATCTGGATTGTTTATCCTCGTACCAAACTACAACCCCCACATCTTCACTTCGCCCTAAGAGCAATTCGCCAACCACCGATGGGCAAAGACTTAGAAATTGTTCATAACAACGTCGATCAATTTACAGTCCGTGGCATAGTAACTTATATAGACAGCAAAGCAGATAAGTTTGTCGTTCGAGTTTACCGCAATGTTAAATCATCTGATGCCCCAGAGCAGACAAAAGACGACCAACCCTTCTTGTTAACTCTTGTCGGTACTATGCCTAAAGAAGCTTATGGTCAATTTTGGGAGTTACAGGTTTATCGCCAAGCCGACAGACTGATATTAAAAGAAGCTAAATTTATTGCACAGGTATTTAAATCCAAAATCGAGACAACCAAAAAGCGGCAATCTAAGAAAGGTAATAAACAAAGGAAAAAGCCAGAAAGTTGAAGCCAATCCCAGCTTTTCGCTCTTTTTCAGCAAGCCCTACTTAGTTTTTCTTAGACTAGAAAAATCAAACAAAATCTCTTGGTTGATTAAATAGTCTAATGACAATATGAACCTAGCTGAGGTATTCTAATTTTAATCAAATGCTAGGAGCCAGGGAAAAGTATCAAATGCTTAGAGCCTGGCCCAGGAAAACACATCCATTTCTAGAATAGCACGATTGGTACAAATATCCCCGTTTTTTAGTAACTAATTCGTGTAATCAAAGAAATAGTTTTCTCGGCAGGCTCCTTCTCAGGCTCTTGGTCAACATCAAGAGAAAGAGCTACTATGCAGGGAAACACATCCTTTTACCACTCAAAAACTGATACCCTATCTTTGCTGATTCGAGTCTATAACTCGGCATTAGCCCGATTGCATCCCGTTCAGACATTGCTACAACCTGAGCAAATGGTCAGCAACGAGCTAGCCACGGAGGTAATTGACTAATGGATAGCAACCTCAACTCGAATCGAGCCATTAGCCCAAACCCCCATATCCTTGAGGTAATCGAGTGGCTAGGCAACCATAATTATCCAGCTTTGCCAGTTGCGCCTGCCCAAGACCCAAGAGAGTACCACAAAGTTGTTAAAACTAAAAACTTAAACCACAAAACTGGGGATTACTGCCCGCTCGACGACAACCTCCAACCAATACCGCTTTACACTGGTAAAAATCCTAGTTACTTAGACTCGAAAGGCAAACCTCATCTCATCAATCACAGGCAATATCAAAAACGCCTGCCAAACGAGCAAGAATTAAAAGTGTGGTTTGCCAATCCCAACAATGGCATAGGAACGCTAGGAGGTTGGAACAATACAATCTGGCTTGACTTCGATACCAAACACTTTGACTCTGACTTAGCCTACGAAGCCGCCCTAGCAGCTATCTTAGAAAATCATCCTCAACTAAGACAAACTTGGCTAGAACGCACCCAAAGTAATGGGTGGCGAATTGGAGTGCGAGTTCTCAAAACACCAGACTTTACCAACTTCGCCCTCGCACCCGCAGGAAAGCATATAGGAGAAGCATTAGGTGCGGGACGCTTCACCGTACTTGCTCCCACAATCGGACCATCCGGCAACCCATACCGCTCAATCAATCGCGCCCTCCCAGTCGAGGTAGAATCGCTCTTAGCTATTGGTATCTATCCCTCTAGCAGTCCCAAAAAACCACCAGAACTGTCAGAACAACTAAACCAAATCCGCGAACCAATTCATAGCAGCATCGGTTTGGATATGTTCTGTAGTGATTTCAGTCGCACTGTCTTGAGAGGCGAAGACCCTTGTCGAGATCGCTCTGCATCTTTAGCTACAGCCTTAGCTGACTGGTACGGTTGGGAAAACTACTGCCATAAATACGGAATCAACTATAGCGGTAATGCCGAATCCTTAGCTCATCAAGCTGGGGTATTGCTCGGTCTTGATGCAGACCGCATCAATCGAATCGTCAAAACAGTTGACAAAGCTAGTTGCACGCCAGCCGCAGAACGCAAAGGTGGAGATGTTAGCTGTTGGAAGAAAATTCGCCGCCTAGCTCCTGCCACCTACGAAGCTTTGTGTCCATCACATATTAAAAAACTCACTTCCTGGAACCAACAACACCAAGAAAGTAGCAACAACCTCGAACAACCTAACGAATGGTTTGCTCCTGAATCTCATAACGGTGAAATTGGCTTGTGGAAAACTGAAACCGTCATTAAGATGCAAGTCAATGCCGTCACCGGGGAAACAATACCAGAAGTTGATACCAAAGGTAATCAAATCAAAGAAAAACTTCGCAAATTCGTTCCCTTATGTGACTTTGACTTTACCATCGAACGCGAATTAGCAGGCGAACCGGGAGGTTATGTACTTCAGGTTAAAAGAAGCACAGACGGCTGGCAGAAGCGTGTGGTCATCTCCAGTTCAGATTGCAAACGAGCCGTTGACTTTGAGATAGCGATCGAAAAGGGGTTGGGCGTTGATGTATCCTGTAACCTTCGTACCGACCAACTCAAAGCTTTACTACGGGAACGACGATTAGCTTATCGTTACCGGGAAGGCAAAACCTATCAACTAGCCGAGCGTGTAGGGAAGCAAGACAACGGGATTTGGGTCTTCAAAGACGGCCAATTTAAATCAGATGGCAGCCCCACCACAGAAGATGAGACTGGGATTTGCTGGAATCCAAACTTGGGAGCTAGCGAGAAAGGTGCTGATGAAATTAAGTCACCCAAGATTGCACCCCCGAATCCTGAAGCCCTACCGCAATTGGTAAGCGCCATGCGTCAGTTTTTTGGCTCCAACTTCCTCCCTGCTTTCTTTGTACTCGGCTACTGTGCTGCTGCTGCTCATTTCCAAACTATTATTAAAGCTGAAGGACGTTTCCCGATTCTTAACACCTACGGCCCACCGGGAGGCGGAAAAACGATCGCAGTTGAATGCGGCTTAAGCTTATTTGGCCATGAATGGATTTCTGGGGCGATAGTCGGCGACATTAGTCCTTCAGCACTTTGGGAACAGGGCAAACTCTGCGGTTCCCTACCCATTTGCTTAGATGACCCACCCGACAAAATTTATGACGAACTAGAACAATGGATACGCAACTGGTACAACGCTACTGCTCGCAAGCGACGCTGGAACGTCCAACAACCACATTGCGCGTTAATCATCAATGCCAATAAAGCCTGTGGTGAAAAGCTACCCGCTACTCTCAGCCGTCTCATCCGCCTGTGGATACCAATAGCCAAAAATGCCGACCCCCGAGCTTGGAATCAGCTAAAAAAAGCACAAAAACAAGCTAGTGGTGCTTTTACCAGCATCATCAAGTTGGGCTATCCCCAGCAAGAAGTTAACGAATTAACCGCCGAACTAATTCAACACCTACCTCTAGCCCATGACCGTGTAGCCCCCTCATTGGCACTGATTGGTGTTTACACCATGAAATTAGCTACCTTAGCTGGACTCAACCCGGAGGAACACAAACGTTATCTCATCGACGTTTTGTGCCAAAATGCCAACGACGAGGAATCCTCCCAAGATGCCCTGACCCACTTTTTAGGCGTGATGATGACCGCCCAAGCGGAAAATTTACTCGGCGGTTGGAACCTCCGACGCTGCAACGACGAATTGGGTCACTGCCGTTCCATTGCCATTGAAATAGGAGTATTTGATTTACTCAAAGAAAATTTTGACTTGCCCTATAGCAAAAAGGTAATCAAAACGTTAATTGAACAAGCTGGAGGTAAGACTCGTTCTACTCAATGGTTTGACGAAAACAAAGACTTATCACAAACATACGCCAGGGCTGTATTGTATGATGAAAATGCAATAAAATGCCTTAATTCAAGCGGTTGATTAAAAAACCCGTAACGGAATTTGAGGGGGAATATGGCACTTCCGCAAGCACCGATGAGTGTCAGTGCAGACAACCAACTAATCGAACAGTGGCTAGACGGGCTTTCTCCCCAAACGCAGCAGTACTATCGCGCTACCGCCGAGAAGTTTCTCGCCTTTGTCCGCAAACCTTTAGTTGAGGTGACACTGGCTGACGTGCAGGCGTTTAATAAGTTGATTGGCCGACAGACAAAGGCGGCTTCAACGGCAGCACGAAATCTTTCGGTGGTGAAGTCGCTACTCAATTTCGGTCATGCACTGGGGGTACTGCCGTTGAATGCGGCAGCATTAGTAAAATCGCCCAGACCGAAGCAGGCATTGAGCGAGCGGATTTTGAGCGAACAGGATGTAAGGGCAATGATTGCGGCGGAGCCAAATCCTCGCAATCGAACGATGTTGGGATTGCTTTATACGGCAGGACTGCGAGTGAGTGAGTTGTGCGCCTTGAAGTGGAAGGATTTAAGGGCGCGTGGAGAGTGCGGTCAGGTTACGGTTTGTGGGAAGGGGAATAAGACACGGGTGGTGCTACTGCCACCGGATATTTGGCAGGAGTTGATGGAGTTAAAGGGCTATGCTGGGTCAAAAGACCCGGTGTTTAAGAGTCGCAAGTCGTCTGGACATTTGCAGCGAGCGCAGGTGATGCAGATTGTGCGGCAGGCAGCTCATCGGGTGGGGATTGAGGAGAATGTTTCACCGCACTGGTTGCGCCACTCTCATGCGTCCCATTCGTTGGAAAGAGGTGCGCCGATTCATTTGGTGCAGGCGACGTTGGGGCATCGTTCGATTGCCACGACGGGGCTTTATTTGCACGCCCGTCCTCAAGATAGTTCGGCTTTGTATTTGGGGGCGATTTCTACTAAGGAGGTTGAGGGAAGAACAACTGTGGGGATACTGCCTGCTGCACATCAAGGACTTGAGGGTGAAAATATCGATGCAGAATTGGTAGAAGTGACTACCGATGAAGTTTGAGCGAGGAACTGTTAGATGAAACTGCTGGGAAGTCACTGACGGAACTTAAACAAAAAAGAAGAAGTAAAAAAGTAATAATCTCTTTTTAGCATAGCTTTTACGTCAATATGACCGACCATTAAAGAGGCAACACCCGCCGCCATGCCACTGTGCTTTACTACCGGACTTGATATCAATTAGTTGTGCACATCACTTCACCATTTGAAAATTGAACGCAAGCTTTCAGGTTACTGCCTGGACCCATATCACCGTAATGCTCTCTAAATTCATCAGTTGGAATTGTATATTGACCGTATCTGTTACCTTGATAATCCTCTACATAGATTGTGGAACCATTAGGAGCTGTAGTTCTAGCCCAAGCAGCATTACATCTACCTGAATATCTAAGTTCAATAATACTCCCATCAAGTAATATATCTACATCTATTGTTCTAGCATCTTTGTCACATTTTTGCTCTTTAGGATCGCGATTAATACATGACTCTTCCCGACATAATACAGAGAAATTCTGTATTATTTTCAAATAAGTAGGTATAGCAATAGCAGTAAGAATTCCAATAATAGAAATTACTAGCAGTATTTCAGTCAAAGTGAAGCCTAACTTTGCCTTTTTACATAAATTTTCCTTACATTTGGCAGAATCATAAAACTTTAATTGTATTCCCAATATGAATATTTTGAGGATAACCATAACCTAAAACGTCAAACTCTTGTAGCAATAAATTTTTATAGAGTTGCACTCAATACATAGTTTATTTTTATTGAACTATGTTCAACATTTTTAGAGAGAGTATCATAATTAATAAAAAAAATCAGTAATTTCACTTAACCTTTACCAAAAAAACACTTTGGATAATTTAAGACACAATAAATTGCAGTCTATAAATAATCAAACAACTGACTGTTCATAGGTTTTAGCTAGAGCATTAGCTAAAGTTCTCGGTGAAGCTTGTGTAAAGTTATTGTAAAGATGGCTTGTTTAATAATGCCAGTTGTTTGGCATCACTTGCGTTTTATATAATCAATTTGTGGAATAGAGGGAATCAAAGGGACGGATTTACCAAGCCCGTACATTTTGGTTCGCCACTTTGGAGTTGGGTACAGGCTTTGATTTCAATTTTGCCTGGTCCCATATTGCTGTAATATACAGGATGAGTATGTGGAACTGGAGTATTCGGATATTTTTTCCCTTGACTATCCTCTAAATAATCAACCCTCGGAACAAGCGCTCCCGTAGTCCTGAGCCAAGTAGAATTGCATCGCTTTGAATATCTCAGTTCAACCTTAACTACTGAAGGGGAAATTTCTCGATCTCTGGATGTTACTGTTATTGCATCTCTATCACATTTATTGTCTTTTGGATCGCGTCCAATACATGAAGAGCCACTACATAAAGGTTTGTCTAGCACTGTAGTTTTAACTACAGTTATTGCTAGTGACAATATTGAAGCTACAAGTAATAAAAAAAATATTTTATATAGATGACTAAGAGGTCTGCTGCACCAATCTTGCCAACAAGGAGGTAATACTGCTGGGTTTTGGCAAATTATAGGCAACCAACTAGCCCCTGCATATTCCTTTTCCCAGTTTTCCAGCTTGCTCCGCGCTTCCCGTACTGAGGCATACAAAGATCTATCATTAGCAAAGGCGGTAAGAAAATTTTGCAGAAATTCTTGCGCCATGCGATCCGGCACTGGTTCCCGCATGACAATACTTTGAGGTAAATGCAACTTGGCTAGCTGGTTCGCTAATCCCAAGCCATCACAAGAATTAAAAATCGCTAGTTGTAACCCACCTTTAATAGCAGTTTTTAGGGCATTTTTTAACTCCTTGATCTCTAAGGCTTCGTCTTGATTGATATTAAACCAACCAATTTCACCATTTAGTTGACTAGAACTATGTCCGGCAAAGAAGAAGATATGCCAACCTCGTTCATCCCAAAGTCGGTCAAGTAACTCCTCTCGTTTCGGCTGGTTAAGAAACTCAATTTTTGCGCCTTGTTCGCGTAAGCGCTCCAGTACTTGTCGGTCAAACTCGATATTAATATTGTCGTTATTACCGAGAACGGCTAGGATTCTAACTCTTGATTGCCTCCTACTGTTTAGCTTTCCAGTAGGGGATTCATACTCTGGCGCACTCAAAGCAATTTCTGCTTGGTTATAACACTCGGTGAATATTTCCCAGGCTTGCCAGGGGAGTTGCCGCAAACGGAAATCTTCGGTTTGAATAATGACTCGAATCTCATCGTCTTTGCTCAAGTGCTGCTGCAAGCCATCTCGAATTTTTTGCCACTCTCCTCCAGACTTGAGCCAGTCGTTGAGGTATGCGGCTAATTCCTTTGCTGCATCATGGCACGAAGATTTGGTTACTTTTCTAACTGTAATGCGAGACCGAATTCCAGATTGACCGCTAGACCCCTGATTGACCTTGCTATGAAAGGCTTCTTGCCACTTACAGAATAATTCAGATATTTTAGGTGTCCCTGGCAAATAGCCTCTAATTGCGAGCGCAGCTCTAGATCCTTCTTCTCCAATCTCCAGGATGGCAGGGAACCCTTGCTCAAAGTCTCCTTTTAGTAGATTAAGGACAACAAGTTTAGCCATTGCTGGTTATTTATGAGAGCTAATATTTAAAGCGTACAGTGTTTAGTTATACTATCATTCCTCTTTCTAAATAGATCTACTAGATAAATCTATCTACCTAATTTCAAAAATCTTCCGTAATACTAACATTTCCTAAAGCCACTCTGACACCAAAGCGCTCTCCTGGTTCGACTTCAAACTCGATTTTGATAGAATCGGCGGCACTTCCGGCCTGTTCCTGCAAATCTGAGATGGGGGTTCCAAATTCATCTAACACTATAATTTGTAAACCACGGGGGAGATGAATGGCATTGCTAGAGGGATAAACTGATACGCATATACCTATTTCATACTCAGATTCAGGTATCATCTGGACGGCTAGTACAGCTGCTTGCTCTCCTCCTAAGTTAATTTCCTTAGCTCTTCTCACGCTGTTTTCTACAGCATTAGCGTTAATTTCATTAGAACGTATACCACTACGAGCTAGTATCAATTCTGCTGGTTGCCAGTTTACCTTAAAAAGATTCTCAAGCTCTTGCCTTAGCTGTTCCAGTATCTCGTTGGGTGATAGATCTGGTATAGGCTCAACCCGCGCCGATAAAACATCAATACCCAATAATTCTGCCAGCTGACCTTCTCTAAACATAGCCTCAATTCGCTCGCAACCTTTTTGGGAACCTTCTAAAATTAGCACGACACTACCTGTCTTAATTCTCTGCAAGGTTAAAGACATATCTTCCGATCGTTCTTGTAAAAGAGCAATAAGAGCATCAACTAATGGTTTGTCAACCTCCTCAATACTACCTTTCAATTCAATAAATAACTTACTTCTGGCTTGAGACGTTTGCTCCGGTTCGGACTGCAAATTGATGGGTGAGTATGAGTTTTCGTCCTGAGTCTCTAAATCTACTATTTCTTTCCATTCTAGTGACAAAGCTGCACAAATTTCTAAAAAATTTAGATAATCAATCGGCTTGCCATTTAGAAAATTGCTAATAGTCGATTGGGATAAGTTCAAATTTTCAGCTAAATCTATCTGGCGTATGTAGCCATTGCGTCGTAAACAAAATTTAACTTTTTGTATATAGTCTTTATGCACTCTGGCTGAGCGACTCATAGAGATATCTGAAATAGGTACAAATATTATATTAAATGTAAGTTAATACCAACTCAATATCAAATTAATAAAAATAATTTTCTCCGATTTTAACTCAGTTGTCATCAGGATTTCATGGGGGTGTTGATTGAAATCGGAGTTAAACCAATGCAACCTGGACGACAAGTTTTATCTGAAGCGATCGTAGTGATGCTGCTAGAAAACCTTTGTTTCGGAACAGGTCACTATAATGTGGCTCTTACTTCAGCATCAATATTGACAGCACGCAGGGAACAAATTGTGCAAATAGCTCAGGTGAATAATACAAAGACTAGCCAAGCTAAAGACACTAAGAATCAAGGTGATGATGACGACCCAATTGTTCCTGCCAAGTAAGAGCTTTTAGCTGGTTTAGAGTATACTAGACCTCTTGCGGAATTACTATGAAACCCTTTCTATATCAGAGGTTGGCTAATTTAGTGATATGTTCGCCAGAACCTAATAAGAGCCAATGTTCTGTGAATCGAAAATAAGAATTCTGCAAGAGGTCTACTGTTTTAGTATATGAGATGGGGAGGCAGAGCTAGATTTTCTGGCTCCTGTATTTTAGTAGAAAATCTTAGTTGCTTTCACTATTTAGGCGCTGGCGTGCTTCAATCCTCCAAGTATCTAATTCCGGAGATTTCCAAATAGTCTTTTCTGGTTGCTTGTTGAGGCAGTTTTCCCATGACATCAAGGCACCTTGCTCATCCCCAAGGCTTTCCTGCACCTTTGCTAATAAGCAATAAGCGGGTGCGCGATCGCTGTCTAATTCTATCGCTTTTCGCAAATGTTGCTCCGCTTCGGAATAGCGCTGTTGTAGCCAATATGCCCAACCGAGGTTTTTGTGCAGCGATGAGCTTATCTCAGCATCCTTAACCTGATCCAACTTTAGTAAAATCATGTCAATGGCTACGGTACTGTGGCCTCTAAAAATTTCCAACCGGGCTAAGTTATTAATGGCCGCATCTGCGGCCCGGTTGTTGTACTTGGCAGCTACTTGATAATGAATGCGGGCATTCGGTAAATCTTTTAGCTCTTCATAAGTTGCAGCTAGATTATAATGTGCTGCGGCTAAATTTGGATTAAAGCTAATTGCCCACTTCAAATAAAACTTGGCGCTTTTAAATTCTCCATCAATATATTTTTTAAATCCTAGTTTATTAAGATACTTAGCTATTAATATATTATTAATATATTTTCTAACTTCAGAATGTAGAATAAATTTATTGCCTCCCAATATCATTTGTTTTTCTATCAACCCTCGTTGGTTAAGTGAGTCTAGAATATTTATGACTTCTAAAGTGACCACCGACTGAGGAAAGTCTTCTGAAAAATTGAGTTTTGCTTGCAGCTCTTCAACAGATAAGGGTTGTAAGTTAACTGCTAACGCATTCATTAATTTATTTTCTAATTCGGTCAATTTAAATTTTTCTTCTAAGAAATCATTGATGATATTTCTAATATCTAAAAAGTTTTGTTGCAAAAAATCTGCTAAATTATTATTCAAAAAATCGGGAATAATTTTTGCTACTGTCTTTAAAGCTAAGGGATTTGCTTCATATAATTTAATTAGTTGTGCTAATTCTTTCTTTGTAGCAGCAAAAGTTTTAGCTGACCAAAAAATTTTTTGGGCATCCTCTAATTCCAGACCGCTAAGTTGTAAGACTCGCACAGGTTTTTCTTCTTCTACTAATGAAGCAATTTTACTAAGTTTTTCTCGACTGTTCAGTATTAAACAGCTATTATGATGTGATTCTCCGATTTGTCTGACTAATTTTTTATAATATTTATATTCATTCTGATAGTGTTCACTTAGTTGTCTATTTTGCAGAACAACTCCTACGTCATCAAGTATTAACAGACAACGGTGCTGGCGTAAATACTCGATTAGTATGGAGATTTGCTTATCAATATCTGGTAATAATTTGATTGCCTGCTGTTGGGAAACAAACTGGATCAGCTGGGTCAAGACTTCTTGGATTGGTGAGGTAAGTTGTAATGATCGCCAGATTACATATTCAAATTCATCTTCAAGCTGTTTCGCAAGCTTCACAGATAAAGCAGTTTTACCAATTCCCCCCATGCCCAGCAGTGCTATCAAGCGGCAACGCTCCTGTACAATCCATTGTTTGAGCATAGTTAGCTCTTCGGTGCGCCCGTAGAACACAGATACATCAGGTGTCTCACCCCAGTCTTGATGGCGGATGGTGTCTGCAAAGGACGGGTCGATCATTACCTCTGAATTGGCAACAGTGTTAGAGGAGTAAAAATTATTTAGAACTGGGTGTCCTTGATACTGGGAAAGAAGTTGATGCCTGAGTTCTGCCAATTTTCCAGGTCCACTCCCCGCAATCTGAAATTTTCTGTAAACTTCGCCCAGTCTTTTTCGGACGGCGATCCCAGTAATACCCAGTTGGGTGGCGATCTCTGTTGTCGATTTACCATCGAGAGCCAAAGACAGAGCATTTAGCTCGCCATCTGATATACCACGTTCAGTTGCTACAGCTTTTAAAAAGTCTTGGGGAACTTGGGAAGTCAACATTTACTTAGAATTGACAGCTAATACATCACACTTTTGATTCTACTATGTGAGCTAATGTTCCTATAGCTTGGTCTTCTAGCTGATTACCACAGAGTATCATCTCTAAGCTTTCGGCAGCGAAAACCTCTTCAGAAGAGCCTATCCGTGTAAACATCTGTAAATTTTGATTTTTGAGCTTGACAGGTACAAGATATATATGAATATACTTAACTTATACAAAGTGAGGCTACTTTGTGAGACACCAGAGCTAGCACTCTTCTGATAGTCAATCAACTTCTGAGGCGTTATGCAGCAAAAGGAACAAGCTTTGCCAAGACTGGAAGTTATCAAGAGTTCTAAGGAGAAGTTAACTGTATCGCCGTCGGACAGTACTTCTAACCCCATTAATGAATTATTTGATCGCTTCGCAAACATTCTTTTTGAAACCTGGAAAGAGACAGGTTTTGGACACTTGGAAATTGATAGCGAAAGAATAAAGCATAATAAAATTGGAGTAACTCTCAAAGGCTCGATTCACTACCGTTTCGTATTTAGTGACGAAGACGTAAAAAGGTGGACATCAAAGTAGATTTTATTGACTGCAAGACAAGATTCTAAATATTTATTTGTTGATAGTACTGCACGGTTGAAAATTTTGACAATGCTGAGATAGTACGAACAACAAATCAATACCAGTTGCATATTTGGCTATTGATGGGTGTGAGTCTCACAAAGCCGGTGAAGTGGAGCAAATATCCGCTTTTCCGGTTTTTTGATTTTTAAGGAGCAATGCGATGACAAAAATTACAGAAATACTGTTAGAAACTTTCATCAACATCATCAAAAGCTTTCAATCTGTTGAGGCTGAAAAACCAAGCATCAATACTTCAAGAAAGCTTCCACTTAATTCAAGTTTCAGCTATCCAGAAGAGGAAGCGATTGTTGATGTAGCTATATACCCCTACAAGCGTGGAAGGGTTTATTTTCGAGGTTCTTGGTGGTTTGCTCAGTGCGAGCGCAAAATTATCCTGCTTCCAGGCCAGATGGTTCATGTAGTCGGAATTAACAATATTACTCTGCTCGTAGAACCATTTGTTTCAACATTTTAAGGCAGGAAGTTTCGTAGGAATTTCTATTTTGCTCTACTTTTACGCTATTCCTGTAAAGTTTTGCAAACAAAACAAAATTTTCACGTAAAACTACTGAGACTTTACCCGAAAGAAACTGGAAACAACAAAAAGGTTGAGGCGATCGCACCAACCTAACCTCTATCTACTAAGTGCAATATCTACTTTACGGTGCTGATTGCTAATGCGATCGCTGTGTCGATAGTTTCACTTTGCAATATTCACAAAGTTTTGTATATATCACAAGAGGAAAAATAATCATGGCTACTCCTAACTTCAGCACTAACTTTGACGGTTACAAAGTTTTCGATGAACGGGTAAGACAATCTGGAAAAACTAGTTTTGTATTCGTCAATGGAATTTTTGTTTCTTCCGGTGACTTTCAAAATAAAATCGTCCCTGCCATTAAAGGCACTTTCAATTTGACAGAAAATGCTTATGCTGAAAATGGCTCCAACTATGGAGGTGTATTTCAAGCAAATACATCTAACTATGCAACTTCAGTTTGGTTTAATCCAATTTATAATGATTCGGTTGTAAATGATTGGAGTGAAACTATTAAATCTGTAACTCTGTTTCTCTTCCAGGAAGCTATTGAAGAAGCTGTTGAGCGATTCACTGGCGTTGATGGAATTTTTCAAATTGTCGAACAGTTTCAAGATGGTTTTGATTTAATTAGTCGTTTTATCTCTAGTGGTGGAGATTTTGCTACTCTTGCAGCCGATGATAATTTTCAAGCAAAAGTCTTGGATTTTCTATTTGAGTTTACACCCTTCAATCAAATTGATGATTTAATTCAAGCTCTTCCTAATGACTTTGATGGTAAAGAAGCTCTCAACCAGTACTGGTTCAAAGATACTTGGCCTAGCAGTGCAATTAACACAAATTTAGTGCCCCAATTAACAGACTGGCTTAAAAATGAAAAGAATTCTGCTATTTTACTAGGTCACTCCCAAGGAAATTTTTTCCTTGAAGATGCTTTATCAGAGATTTATGGAATTCAGGCAAATTCACGTGTTGGAATTATCGCACTTGGCTCCCCAACCTTATACCAAGTTGTTGGTGGAATAGATAATTGGGGCGGCTTTCAAGCAAGTAACTATGGCAAAGATCCTGTCGTTGAATTGCAGTTGAATTCCAGCGAGATATCAAGTGCTTTCTCTAAGATATCTCACATTATTCAGGCAATCCCAATTGCCATAAATAATCGTTTTAAATTCCATACAAATACTCAAGAAAATGGCGATGTGAATCCCGATGGCTACATAGGCAATGACATTTGGAAACCAAAAATAAAAGAATATTTCAGTGACTCTTTTGCCAAGATAAACCCAACAGGATATTACTTCCCTAACGGCAAAACCTCTAATACAAACGGTACGAAGTATGGAGATTGGATAGAAGACAACAACGGGCCTAATGAAATCAAAGGAGAAGAGGGTAATGATGTTTTGTGGGGAAATGATGGAAATGATTCCCTAATTGGTGGTAAAGGCTACGATATTTTAAATGGTGGCCCAGGAGATAAAGACATTGCTGATTATTCTAGCAGTTCCGGCGGAATCAAGATTAAAGCCGATAAATTTGCTGACTCTGACGTATACAAAGTAGAAGATGGTTTTGGATATCAAGAAATTACCGATGAGAATGGCTTTGGATATCAAGACATTTTGGGAAATATCGAAATCATCAGCGGCTCAAAATTCGATGACCAAATGACTGGAGGAGACTACGAGGATATCTTCTACGGTCAAGGTGGAAACGACACATTTTGGGGACAAAAAGGAAACGACATCTTTTATGGCGGTACAGGC
>NZ_JBHFNQ010000029.1:0-1704 GCF_041929345.1 Floridaenema aerugineum BLCC-F46 | reverse complement strand
CTGAGGAATTGGGTGTAGGGACACGGCATCTTATATATTTTGGAAAACTGACAATATTAATCATGCCGTGTCCCTACATAGCGAAATTTTTCTGACTGAATTGTGTTTGATGATGGTACGTAAAAAAGATGCGATCGCATTCTGAATAAATAGGAAATGCGATCGCTCTTGAAGATTGCAGACAAAAATCTTGGATCAGTTGCCATCACCCGCCTGCGAATCAATTCGCAGGCTAATAGCTAAAGTCGGATTTATCCGACTGAAAACAATTTTCTTTAGTCCACTTCAGTGGAGTTTCGCTATTAGCCTGGGGTTTGAACCCCAGGTGGGATAGAAGCGCCAGTGCAAGATTTGTGTAGGGGAAAAATGGCGATCGCATTTTCAAACCCGTACAAAAAGCGATCACATTTTGAATAAATGGAAAGTGCGATCGCACTCTCCGAAAATCCACTAAACAGTGTCAAACCCCATATCCTTTAATGCTGCAACAGTAAAGGATAAGTTGCTATCTGAATAACCTTCTAATGTTGCCGCACTCATTAAATCAAGCCTAAGTCTGGCATCACCCTCAGCCCAGTGATACCCTCCCTCGGTACGGTAATTAATATTGTTGACATCTACATTCTCTTGCAAAGGAACAGGTCCTCCATACAGAGCTATAGCATTAGTTCCCATGAAGTACCAATGACCATCACTTTGGTTTCTAAGAGCAAGTCTGTCATATTGTGGCAACCGTTGCTGTCCAAAACCCATTGCGTGACCCAACTCGTGCATAATAATTTTCTTTTGTTGACTGTAAGATTTGCCAAAGAACTCTGGATCAAGCCTTAAAGAGGCCACACCATTCTCGGCATAATTACAATCGGCATATATCAGATTACCAAGCTCTTCAGTTGTGATGGCAACCTGGAAACCTCTTTCCACTGGACTACCTATAGGCCCACGTCTAATCTTAGACTCCCAAGTTCTGATGGCATCATCAACTACGGTTCGTGCGTTGTTAGGAACACTCGTATAGTTGATATCAAACACAGGTTGTGAATTAACCTTTTCCCACGAAAGGTCTAAGTACGCATTACCACTCGCCTCATACTGATGGAAGTGCAAATCGTATCGACCAGCAGGCAAAGTAGAAGTTATTTCGTTATGCGAACCGTAAGCCTGAGTCCACTGATTTTGAGGCGTGATGTAAAACCACTGATTTGTACCATGCTGTTTAGCAAGAATTTGGAATCCGTCATCGCCCCTGACACGGAACTTATATTCACTGCCATCAAAATCAGCTACAGTGTAAGCTCGCATCGCAAAAAAGTCATGGGGTAGACGATTTCCATCTCCGTTGGGCGCACCATTTCCCCAATCTACATTGATGCCTTGCTTGCCATCACTGCGGGTGTTAGAACCCAAATTAATCACACCGATGGTATTGGGATTATTAAAATCTCCTTCCCAAAAATTAATTGGCGGCGCACTACCTTGACTTCCATCCCACGAGAAGACAGTGGCTCTCCACTCTTGCGGACTTACAGAATCTTGGAACTTGGTGGCTGGAGTAATATCAAAGATTAAAGTCAACGACTCTCTCACGAGAGCCGTTGCTCTCCAAAACCGTACTTGATACTTTTCGCATCATACGGCTCCTCAGTGAAATAGTGTTTGTCACACAAACGTCATTACCAGCATATCGTTAACCCATTTAATTTC
>NZ_JBHFNQ010000028.1:0-94097 GCF_041929345.1 Floridaenema aerugineum BLCC-F46 | reverse complement strand
TTGGGTGTGTTATTTGTTTTTTCTTCCCTTATTTTTTTTTTGGTCCTTCTGTGTTTTGGGCTTTTTTGGGTTTTTTTTGCAAACTTTGTCGTTGTGGGCTTTTGCGCGCGTTTTTGGCCCACCCCCCCAACAACGTACAGGCGGATTCCCTGCTCTACTACCAACTAAGGATTACCGATTCGATCGCATCATCATCTGCTCAACAAAATTAGTGTAAACTTCACCTTTAAGAAAGGCGGGGTTTTCCAGAATCTTTTGGTGAAAACTGATGGTTGTGGGTAATCCAGTGATAGCGCATTCTCTTAAAGCGCGTTTCATACGTCGAATCGCACTTTGGCGATCGGGCCCCCAAACAATTAACTTGCCAATGAGAGAATCGTAATAAGCCGGAATATCGTAATCAGTGTAAACATGGGAATCCATCCGCACACCTGTACCCCCTGGCGGTAAGTAGCCGCTAATGCGCCCAGGAGAGGGACGGAAGTTATGTTCTGGGTCTTCGGCGTTGATTCGGCATTCGATCGCATGACCCCGCAAAACCACTTCCTCTTGGGTTAAACGCAATCTTTCCCCTTGGGCGACGCGGATTTGTTCGGCGATTAAATCCAATCCGGTAATCATTTCCGTCACCGGATGTTCTACTTGAATCCGGGTGTTCATTTCCATAAAGTAAAAATCACCGTATTGATCCAAGAGAAACTCTACCGTTCCCGCACCAACGTAATTAATCGATTTAGCTGCCATAACCGCCGCTTTCCCCATAGTTTCGCGTAATTCTGGGCTAAGGGCAGGGCTAGGGGCTTCTTCTAACAGTTTTTGGTGTCGGCGTTGAATCGAACAATCCCGTTCTCCCAAGTGAATCACATTACCGTAAGAGTCCGCGAGGATTTGGAATTCGATGTGACGGGGGCGTTCAATGAATTTTTCCAAATAAACGCCGGGATTTCCAAAGGCGGCTTCCGCTTCCCCTTGGGCGGCTTGAAATAGTTTAGAAAAGTCATCGGGATCTTTAACTAACCGCATTCCTCTTCCACCACCGCCCGCTGTGGCTTTAATCATTACCGGATAGCCGATTTTTTTGGCGATAATCATCGCTTCTTTTTCGTCGGTGAGTAAGCCGTCACTTCCGGGAACGGTGGGTACTCCTACCCGTTGCATAGTGGATTTGGCGGTGGATTTGTCGCCCATCGCCCGGATTGCTTCGGGGCTGGGGCCAATAAATGTTAGTTGATGATCGGCGCAAATTTCGGCAAATCGGGCATTTTCGGCTAAAAAGCCGTATCCCGGATGAATTGCAGTGGCGTTGCGCGTTAAGGCTGCGGCGATAATGTTGGGGATGTTTAAATAACTTTTACTGCTGGGAGGTTCACCTATACAAACGGCTTCGTCGGCAAGTTGGACGTGCAAAGCGTGGCAATCAATGGTAGAGTGAACGGCAACGGTAGCAATTCCCATCTCTTCGCAGGTGCGGAGAATGCGAAGGGCTATTTCTCCCCGGTTGGCAATTAGAATCTTAGAAAAAGGCATTTTCCGGCTTTTGGCGAGGGCAGTGGCAGTAAGTTTTTAATGTTAAGCATCGAAGCAACTTCGGCTGCTTCTCTCTGGTTACACCTAGCCCTGGAGGAAAAGCAGCTTTTTGTGTTCGGGTGTTAATCGTACCATGCTGTTGGGGACTACTTATCGTTGATCTGTGCCAGCTTTGGGTTCTCTGAGGTTTCTGCTTAATCTATTGCAACATTAGGACTTACGCACTGAAACTAAATATAGTGGAATGGTGCGTTACGTGAGCATCTAACGCACCCTACGAATAGAGTGGGATGGTGCGTTACGTGAGCATCTAACGCACCCTACGAATAGAGCTTAATTAATTGCAACATTTTCGGGCTGGAGGCAGGGGAGATTTTTTTCGGTATGGTTGATTTTCGGAATTAATTTGCGCTATTATTGTTTTCTACGCGGATGTGGCGGAATTGGTATACGCGCACGTTTGAGGGGCGTGTGGCTTTGCCTTGCGAGTTCGAGTCTCGCCATCCGCATTTTTTTATGTTTATTTATTCGATGATTTTTGTTATTTGATTAGCGGTTTTGTTCGTGGTTTTGGGATTAACAATCAGCGAGTTAGCCCACCTGCGAATCAATTCGCAGGCTAATAGCTAAAGTCCATTAAAATGGACTGAATATTATTTATTTTTTAGTAGTATTTGTAGGGTGCGTTAACGCCAGTGTAACGCACCATTCCACCATATTTAGTGTCAGTACGTAAGTCCTATTATCTTGTTTAATAAGTTTTGAGTTCATTAAATTTAACCTCATTTTTACTCATCAAAAAGCCTGCTGGCTGAAATTAAATCTCTTTGTCGATCGATCGCTACTTGTAATTCCGGCAAAGTTTCTTCATCATATCCTGATTCATCAGCCATCCATTCATCAAGAAGTTGGATTACTTTATCGATTTGTTCTTGAGTTAAGGGTTTTATTAATGATGAAGCTTTTGGCTGTGAATTCATTAATTTTCACTTTTGCGATGATTTGAGATGTAACTATTTTAGTTGTTTTTTGGTTGGGTGGTGGTGCGATCGCCAAACGTGCGCGTTAGCGTGTATCGCCAGACGTACAAGTTAGCGTGTATGGCGTTTTTATTCCCATGCGTCTCGTTCTTGACGAATAAATTGATCTACTTCTTCGGGTGTGGAAAAGCTACCTTTTGCAGCACCAATGAAACTGGTTAAAGATTTCTGAGATTCATTTCTCATTGCTATTGGT
This sequence comes from Floridaenema aerugineum BLCC-F46, assembly GCF_041929345.1. Classification (NCBI taxonomy): domain Bacteria; kingdom Bacillati; phylum Cyanobacteriota; class Cyanophyceae; order Aerosakkonematales; family Aerosakkonemataceae; genus Floridanema; species Floridanema aerugineum. The sequence continues at coordinate 91,334 of NZ_JBHFNQ010000028.1, read as the reverse complement.
TGCAGTACAATGACTACCTCGAATAAACCAGGGTTAATGTTATCTGGTAAGTTAATTTCGAGTTTGCGATCGCTCTTTACTTCCACAGTTTGACGAATTGTTTCCATTTTCAGTTCAGAGAGTTTTCTATTAATACTAGTTTAAGGTGCGATCGCTCTTTTTTCTAGGTTTTGGGGAAAGTGCGATCGTATTTTACTAAAACCTATTTGATTTGTGAAAAAGATTGTTTTTGAACCACGAAGACACGAAGGACACGAAGGAAAGAAGAAGAGAACAGATGTTTCATGATTCATTAGGATGGATATTTCTGTAAATTTTCCATTTGGTTTAATTGCTTTGGTATAGCTATTCCTGTAACTTTGTTGATTACATTGGCTATGACTTTACAGCAACTTTCTGGTTGTCGGATAACTTGTTCTTCGGCAAAACGAATCACTAGCCAACCTTTATCTAAAAATAGTTGATGACGTTTATTGTCATAGGTCAGCACGTCTTCATATACAGGTTCTCCAGCTTCATCATTATAAGATTCGTCGATTTCAATATCGATATAAAGATGTAAGCTTTGGTCAATGTAAGCTATATCTAATTGGTAAGGAATGTAAGAATTGGGATTGTTAATGGTAACGTCAGTATAAATTTTGTTGGAAAATAATTTGTTTAAATATCTGCCTAATTCACTATTCAAAATGTTTTGCTCATCAGTGATATTGATGCCATCATTGGGAACTGCTTTACTCATTATTTCCCGGATCAATTTGTATCGATATTTTTTTATATTTTCCGGCTTTTGGGATTCTGCTACTTTACGTTTATGCTGATTTTCTCGTTCTTGGTACGCTATTAATTGGCGTTTATATTGCTGTAATTCGTACTCATATTTATGAAGCCGTTTTAAGTATAATTGTTGCTGCCGCCATATTCGGATTCCCAGTGTTAATAAACCAGAAACGAATGCTGACCAAGCCACAGCAGGAATTTTAGCCATAGTTGCTGAAATAATAGAAGTAACAATAAGATGTGGGATTGCTTTAGAAAGTATAAACTGTAAGTTTATTGGTCGTGGTTTTTGCCCAGGTTCTAATGGCTTTGGCTCAGAAAATTTCCATTCAAAGGGTCTGGCAGATAGAGCCTGTGTAATAGCGTCTGGAATTAGAATAATAGGATATTGGCTCATTGACATAACTATAACAAGGTGTGAACGGGTGAAATCTATTCTTTATTAGAGTTCCCAAACACACGCAAAGATCAACATTCTTTACAAAGTTTTTTCTGATCTGCTAATTCTTAAGTTTATGATTGTGCGATCGAGCAAGTAGGGGCGAAGCATTAGGGCAAAAAATTTAGGTTTTAGGTCATAAATTCTGACCCGAATGCTTCGCCCCTACAAATTCCTACTTCCGACCTAGTTTTCGTATCTGAATATACAGACAGAAACACCAGACATAGTTACAGAGTCGTGCGACTTTGGGAACAAGAACCAGCGCCATTTTTAGCCAACCCTGCGCTGTTACCCTTTGCCACCCTAACCCGCAGCGACTCACCCCAAACATTGCTCCAACAAGTAGCCACCCAAGTCGCTAGGATTGAATCAGTCGATGAACGGCAAAATATTCTCTCCTGTGCAGACGTTCTCGCTGGTTTACGATTCGATGAAAACCTGATTCGTCGCTTATTTAGGGCTTGCTGAATAAAAGTAAAAAGTAAGATAGGCAATGGTGAAAGCGCCTTTTTTGCGTAAATAAGTGCAAGTTTTTCAGACCTTTTGGCGCAAAATCCTTGCCTTTTTCGAGGAAATTGTAGGGACACGGCATGAAAGAGATAACGGTAGAAATTGCAAATATTAATGATGCCGTGTCCCTACCCCCACCAATAGACTTATTCAGCAAGTCAAGAGTCGGGCGGTTAAAACCGCGACTACACAAACAAAGTCCGCCTACGCGGACTTCAAAGTATAACCTGCGAAGGCAGGTTTTTTTTATATAGCCTGCGACTTTAGTCGCCAAGGCATCCTATTCAGTATTAGTTACGAAGATGAACAACTCTCTGGGGAAAAGGTATTTCAACATTATGCTCATTAAAAATTTTCCAAATAGCTAAATTTAACTCACTAATAACTCGTTTGTAAATTATAGGATTATCTAACCAAACCGCTAATTCAAAATCCAGACTAGATTCTCCAAAAGCAATAAAATAAACCGATGGAGGAGGATCGCTTAAAACATGAGGATGAGCCTGTCCAGCTTGTATTAATAGGTCTATAATTTGCTCAGGATTACTGTTATAGCTAACTCCAATGGGAATGAGTAACCGAATTACAGAATTACTGCCTGTATAAGTAATTACTGATGAAGTAAGAAAGGTTTGATTGGGAACAAATTTTTCTACATTGTTAGGAGTTAGGACTGTAGTAGCACGAATACTAAGTTTTTTAACCGTTGCTATTTCATCATCAAGCCTAATCACATCTCCTGGTTTTAATGCACCTTCAAATAATAGCAAAATACCACTAATAAAGTTAGACAAAATTTCTTTTGAGCCAAAACCGATGCCAATAGATAAACCACCTGTTATCGCTGCAATAGTTGTGGGATTTAAGCCTAAGTTAGTTAAGGCAACTAATATTCCCAAACCAATTAAAAAGTAACGGATTAAACTTAAGGAACCTTCAAGAATACCAGGTGGTATTGTTGTTTTATTTTTGAGGATGCGATAAGTAATGTCTTGAATACCAGATAAAGCATAAATCCATAAATATAAACCGATCGTAGCTTGCAATAAACCTCCGATCGTAATTACACCATCAAAAATTTTAGCTAAAACAACATTAGCAAGTTGTTGGATATCTGTTAGTTCATTGAGAAGTTGAAAAATAATAAAAAAGAAAACTAAAGGAATAAAAAAGTGCTGGTGATAATGTTTGACAGTTTTTTCATGAAAAATAATATAAGTAAGACTTAAAAATAAACGATACAAAGTAAATATTAGCGTTAAAGTTGTAATGCGTACTACTAAACCATTAATGAAACCTTGAGAGTTCATGAAGTTATTGAGTAAGATCAATAAAATTAATGCGGATACAGGAAATAGCAAATAATTAATAACTATGACATTATTTTTATTTAATCTACGTAACTTCAAAGGCAATTTAATTTTAGATTTGCCAATAATTATGGTATTTGATAATAACCAAGCCAGGAAAAATGTCAGAATAATTAATGCTAGTTGTAATTGAACTGTAGGACGTTCAAAAAAAATCAAAATTTTAGTTAATAAATCAAAAATTAGTTGGAAGTTAGTTTCATTTAACATTTTGCCAAAGGTAAAAATTTATTTTTTTCGACGATTTTCTTGATTAATGGAATTTACTAATTGATTCATTTGGTTGGCAGCTTCTTCAGCAGTAATTTCGCCAGCCAAGACTTGATAATAAAGTTCATTACCACGTTTTCCAACTCTACCTTGTGTTTTACTAAAATGATCTAGGGATATTGATATTCCGTCTTGAGCTTGTTTAAATAGAATAGCTTGAATCGGTGATAGACGATAGTCAACTCGTGATTTAATATTGACTGGAATTTGCGATTCAGCTTGAATTGCAAATTTTTCCTGTTGTTCAGTATTGGTCAAAAACTTAGCAATTTGTAGGGCTAATTGTTGTTGCTTAGGTGAAGAAGCTTTATTCAATACAATTACTTCAGTATAAATAAAGGGAGTTGCTGGTTGATTATTTTCACGAGGTAATAAACTGACTCCTAAACTATTTTTGGGTAATTTATTTTTAAGTTCCGAAATTTCAACGGATTCACAAGTATAATAGTCAAGTTCGCCTTTAATAAAAGCTTCTTGTAGCAATGGTTTTTCTTCATTAAGAATAGTATTAGGTTCAATATTGGCTTGTTGTAACCATTTTAACCATTGACTCCAAGCAACTTTAGGAAAATTTAAATTACCTTGTTGATCTAAAAATTTACCTCCCATACTTCCCACCCCCCAAAAGCTACTGATAAAATCAGAAGTAATACCAACTTTGATACCTGTTTTACTCTGTTGTAGAAGTTCTGACAAAGTTTTGGCTGGATTTTTTATCTTCTTCTTATGATAACATAAAACTTGAACATCAATAGAAAAAGGTAAAGCATATATTTTATTGTTTAATTTAATATGGTTTATAGTAACTGGCAAATATTGAGATAAATTGATATGTTGAGCATCAAGTTCAATAATAACAGACTTCTTAATCAATTCGTAAATATCAGAATGCCAAACAATTGCCAAATCAGGGCCGAATCCTGATTGAGATTGAGTAATAAGTCGATCGCCAATGTTTTTTTCCGATACATATTCACTAACTAATTTAACATTCGGATGAATACTTCGGTATTCATTTAAAATTGAGTTAAATACTTGAGCATCATTATTAGTAAAAGAATGCCAAATTAAAAGATTACCTTGAGTTACTAGTTTTTGATTAGTAAATTCTGTTTTTGTCTGACAAGAATTTATCGATAAAATTAGACAAGTAAGAAACAATATTTGGATTTTATTTAAGAAAGACATTTTTAACGTAAATGTATGATTGATTTTAAACGAAGAAGTTTGGTTTGTTTCATAAATACCAAACCTGGCAATCCGAATTCTAGATTTACGCCAGTGTACGAATTTAACTATAGTCTATTTAGGCATCCACTTAGATACTGTCTAGCTTTACCACCAAGTAAGCTTGACATTCATTTTGGAGGATTTATCTGTAGCAAAGATTTAACTAATCCAGATTAGAACCTGCCTCCGCAGGTTTTGTCCGTATAGCCAGGGATTTTAGTCGCAAGGGCTGAGGAGCGGTATGATATTAAACAGTTAAGTTATGTAAAGAACCTTGACTGCAACATTCAAAAGCTCAGAAACCCTGATATTGCCATCTTCTTGGCACGCACTTTCCCCGCTTTGGCAGGGAGGAGAAACTTCGATTCAAAATGGGTTGCCTCACTCCCAGCTAGCACCAACCTGGCAAATGTTTTTGTTAGGAGATGGTTCACCGACAAGACACCTAAGATTACTTACAGGTGAAAAGACAGAAGTAGATTTGATCGATATGTCTGCCATTGGGACGCACCCAGATAATGCACCTGAGCAAATGCAGGTGGTACCGGGGCCAAGAGTTCGGCGACAAGTTTGGCTAAGAACTGCTTCTGGACAAAGGTTAGCTTATGCTTGTTCCTGGTGGGAAGCTAGCCATGTGGATGAGTATTTGCAAAATCGTTCTTTGCCGATTTGGGCGAGTTTGGAACGGTTGCGAACGGAGTTATATCGAGATGTCCAGGGTATTTACTACGGACATTCAGCGGCGTTAGAGTCAGCTTTTGGGTTTTCGGGGCCTTTTTGGGGTCGCCATTACCTGTTTTGGCATCATGGACAACCTCTGACGCTAATTTATGAGGTTTTTTCGCCTTATTTAACTAAGTATTTGGGGGCAATGAAGTTGGAGTGATTGGGGAACCCTACTAATATAGGACTTACGCTCCAAACCCGGTTTTTTAACGTAATTCCGAAATTTTCAGCGTCCAAGTAGTAACGAAAAACCGGGTTTGTTGGCTTATGGTGCGTTACGTTATCACGCTTCGCACCCTACTAACTAACTACAGATTTTTTCTGCCACAGTGGGCCTGCTTTAATACTTGATTCGCACGTCGATGACGCTGGCGTTAAAGTTGTAGTCGAAGCCTTCTAATTCAATTGGTGTACCGACTTTGACTTTACTGTTACCTAAAACTGGGCCGTTTTTGGTGATTTGGGCTTTACCACTTAAGGTGATGAGCATATCGGTGCTAAAGTTGTCCGGTCGGGGATCGGGGAGTAATTTGGCTGTACCATCAGGTTGGGGAATGATGATGTTTCTGGGGAGTTCTTTGACGGCTTTGACATCAACTTGACCGTAGGGTTGGTTACGGATGATGATGTTAGTTTTCTTTTTGGTCTGAAACTCCTTCATTAGGTTTTGTGGTTGGCGAATGCTTAGTCCCCTTACTACCAAGTCTACTTCTATGGGTTTGGTTGGGACTCCTACTTGTGCTAGGGAACCGGATGTGCCGGGGAAGAAAAATATGCCGATGATTACTAATAGGATGACTAAGGCTGCACCCAGGTCGAGGATGCTGAATTTACCGAATATGCGACCTTGTGAGTCTAAAATTTTCATGAGGAGTGATCCAGATAATCGAAACAGCCAACTAACTAAGAGGGATTTATAGCACGATCGACAGATTTTTTAACCCCTGTTTTAGGGAAGACTAAAAATTGGGCAACCTATTTTCTGCAATTTGCGTCTCTCTTAAATGAGAGGTTGCAATTTTAGGGCTAACTCGCTGATAGGTTTGATTTTCAGTGAGTTTTGAGCTTACTTAGTATAGTGCAATGTCTCGATCGCAATCATCTTTCAATTCAAAGAGTGTTTTTTGGCAAGGTTGCCAATTTAGTTGCTACTCTCAGGGCGATATAGTTATGTTTAATCCTTTGTCTGTGATGAGTTCTCGTTCTCGTCGTCGCTGGTTTTATCCAATGCTTTCTGTGGTGGTGGCTTTGGGTTTGGTAGTCTCGCCAATGTCTACTTCGGTGCAGGCGCTACCTTGGGAACGGTTGCTTTTTCAAGGTATTCAGGTTCTTCAGTTGTCTAATATTTCCGATCGCCAAGAGGTACAACTAGGAAAGCAGATTAACGATCAATTGGTCGGCACTCAGGTGAGATTGTACCGGAATGCGCGAATTAATCAGTATGTGGATCAAATTGGTCAAAGGTTAGCGGCTGTGAGCGATCGCCCCAATCTTCCCTATACTTTTCAAGTGGTGCGCGATGATAGTATCAATGCTTTTGCGACGATGGGTGGTTATGTTTATGTGACTACTGGTTTGCTGGCTGCGGTGGATAATGAAGCTCAGTTGGCTAGTGTTCTGGGTCATGAAATTGCTCATATTACCGATCGCGATGCTCTAAAACAAATGCGTCAAGCGGCTATTACTAGAGGTATTGCTACGGCTGCGGGTGTTGATACTAACAGGTTGGTTAATTTGGGTGTAGAATTTGCTCTTAAGCGTCCTCGTAGCCGCACTGATGAGTTGGAAGCCGATCAAAGAAGTTTGGAAATGTTGGCAAAGGCTGGTTATCCGCAGTCGGCAATGGTAGCTTTTTTGGAAAAACTCTTGGATCAACCTTCACCTCCGAGTTTTTTGAGTACTCACCCAGCGACGAGAGATCGTATTTCTGCTATTCAAAGGTCGATCGGTTCTAACAATGCTAACACTGGTTATGGTCTAGATGAACAAGCTTACAGTTCTGTAATTCAACCTTTGAGGTGATTGGGGGTTAGGGGTTAGGGGTTAGGGGTTAGGGAGGTGGGGGGAGTTTTGAGTTTTGAGTTGTAGGGGCGGGTGAGAGTATACAGTTTAAATAACAAAACTATAGTCAGATATGGTCAAACATAAACATTCATGGTATATTGTACCAATGAAACTATCTGACTATATAATTCTGTACTCAACAGCAGAAAAATTCAAATCAAAACCCGCCAACACAGAGTTTTGAGTTAACTCAGATCTTGTAGCAATTGAGGTTCCACCTCCCAAATACTCGTTCCCGGGTTGAACTGGTGAACAAGAAAACGAGAAATAGAGGCTCCGCTCAGGAGTGCAAGATCTCAGTTAATAAACTTCCCCATCCCCCCATCTCCTCTGCCCCCCTGCCTAATTACGTGGTAAAACTAATTGTGGTTCTACTTTGGTGATCGCTTTTTCTAGGGGTAGGGTACGGAGAGTTTCTTCAAAGACGTTGACTTGATAAACAATGGAATTGGTAATATCTAATGCGGTTAACCAGCCGCTTTTACGGTGATATGCGCCTGTGTCTATGTCTAGCCAACCTTGTCCTTGGGCGATTTTTCCGGGGGGAACTTTGGGTAAGGTAAAGGTGATGGTGTGTCCGGTAATAATTAGTTTGTCGGGAAAATAGGGTTTTGTAATACTATGAAATTCATCTCGAATCCAACAAAATTGATCGATACTTTGTTCGTCTATGGGCATTTGTGGATGTACGCCTGCATGAACTAACCAAATGTCTCCTAAGTCTAAATGTGTCGGTAGAGTTCGCATCCATTCTATATGTTCGGATAAAATGGAAATTCCTTCTTGGCGATAACTGGCGAGCGTGCTATGTCCGCCACTGTATAACCAAACTTGCATGATTGTTTGTTGATTTTGCTGGTTGCCGAAGCTGTCTAATAGTAGTTGTTCATGATTACCTAAAAGGCAATAAAATGGACTAGCTTGGACAAAATCAACTACCTGAAAACTTTGGGGGCCTCGATCGATTAAGTCTCCCAAAAAATATACCTCATCTTCTGTGCTAGGAGCGATCGCTTCTAACAAGGTCATGAGGGCATTATAGTGACCATGAACATCACCGATCACAATCCGACGATGAATACTTTTTTTCATTTAGCTTAAGATAGCAAAATATTTAACTAAAACTTCACATTTGCGGTTGAGGCTACCCTGACTGCACAACCAAGAAAATTAGTAACTATTAGTACACCCTGCTACTTTAATTATGCCCCTAATGACTCCAGACTGGCTAGATAGTAATTTATCCAAATTGCCCAGAATTAATATTTTGAAACAACCGACTCGCGGCGAGTGGGTGGAACAAGCGATCGGTAATCTTGATGTAATTTTACTAGATCACTCCCACTGTGAGCGGAAAGCGGCTGGGGTGGCGTTAAATTTAATGTTTCGCTATCCTTCTAATACTAAGATGGTGCGGATGCTGACTGCGATCGCAAAAGAAGAACTCGATCACTTTGAGTTAGTGAATCAATGGTTAGAAAAACGCGGAATACCGCTGCGTCAGTTAGCTTCGCCTCCTTATGGTGCGTCTTTAAATAAGCAAATTCGTAAAGATGAACCTTGGCGCTTTTTGGATTCTTTGTTAGTTTGTGGTTTAATTGAAGCTCGTAGTCACGAAAGATTGGGTTTGTTAGCTACCCATTGTCCCGATCCTGATTTAGCTAAATTTTATCATAGTTTGATGGCTTCGGAAGCGCGACATTACGGAATTTATTGGACTTTAGCTGATACTTATTTTCAGCGTTCTTCTGTGAATGGGAGATTAGAGGAGTTGGCTATCATCGAAAGTGAAATTTTGTCAAGTTTGTATCCTGAACCGAGAATTCATAGCTAATGAAGGGATTTTATCAAGGGTTTTTAATTCGTGATTGGCGAGAGTGCGATCGTCACAATGCTGCCAATATTCTCCATTCTGTTTTAACAGAATATGGCTTACCTTGGCTACCCACAGCAGCGGATAAAGATGTAATTCAAGTTGAAGATTTTTATCTGTCTACTGGGGGTGAGTTTTGGGTAGTGGAACATCAGGGAAAAATTGTGGGAACGGCGGCTTATTATCCGGTAAAACGCGGGGAAAAAGCGGTAGAAATTCGCAAAATGTATCTGTTACCAGAAGCGCGAGGACAAGGTTTAGGTAAGTATTTGTTAACTCAATTGGAAAAAGCGATTGAGAATAAAGGTTTTCGGGAAATTTGGATTGAAACGGCGAGTGTTTTAAAGGAGGCTGTAAAATTGTATGAAAGTAGCGGTTATCAACCTGCTTCGGGGGTGGAAACTCCCAGGTGCGATCGAATTTATGTTAAGTATTTACCATAAGTAAATTTTCCCAGATGTGATTGATTTTATTTGGGAGAGCGCTTGTATTTTCCTGGCAGACGCTCTAATTTTTGCCGACGAATTTCTGCTTCTGTTATAGATATTAATTCATCAATTTTTATTCCGAATAAATCAAGTTGACGTTGGCTTTCACGTAATAACTCAACATTCCGCTTTCTTGTCTGTTCATCAGGAATTCTAGATTGTTCATTCATGGCAAATTCCAACTTCTTTTCACTTCATAAATACTTGCTTGGCAAGCGTCACGGGCAGCTTGGTTCTATGCCTTGTTCTAATAAACTTAACATATCAGCAGGATCAGTTGGTTGAATTTCCAAAATTCTCAATAACAGCGTGTTTAGACGAGAATAGCGTGCTGTAAGTTTTTCTCTAGCACTATATAGTTCTTCTAACTCAGGAATTGTCTCTTCTGTTTCACCATCTTGCTGTAAAAGTTCCCATTCTGTTGTTGCGGCTGCTTCAATTTGCTCTGCTAATTGTCTCAGTAACGTAAAAATTGTAGTTAATAATTCATGAGGAATTTTTGCCATTATAACTTGCAGTTAACTATAAACTTATAATAGTACTAGCGGTTCAAAAAAAGGAGTATCCATGTCAACAATCATTTGGGAACAAGGTAGCAACAACCCGGAAAATGCGGATAATTTTGCTATTATCAAACTATGGTTTACTAATCTCAATGGCAAAGAAATTACTTGGAAACAGCGATTAATTCCCCCTGATAGCGACTTAAGAAAAATTGAATGGGAAGCGCAACGTTTTGATGAAAAATTTATAATTTTTAATTCTGATATTCGAGGTATTACTCTTTATTGGCAAAAACCTGATTCACCACAAGAACGCAACACTACACCCAGTAAGTTAGAGTTAGATACCCTCAAACAGCAACTATATATTTACCCACAATCGCAAAAAGATGTGGTGATTCAGTTAAGTTTACCGGAAATAGTTTATCAAAAATTTCAGATGATAAATCCGCAGATAGAAGTTAGCAGATTGGGCGAAAATTATGTACTGATTCTCAGAGATGACAAGCAACAGCTAGAAGTAAAAGTTGCTTTAACTCCCGCAAAAATCTATGAGTTAAAACAAGAGCTATAATTTAATGTAAATACCCGACTTCTTGAATAAGTCGGGTATTTAGGTAGGTGGGTAGCAGTTCCTTTAATACCTAACGGTTAACGGAGGAATTGCTTCTAGTAGAATTGTTACCAGAACGTTGTACTGCTGGAGTCCGTCTAGTTCTATTAGTATTAGAAGATTCTACCGTAGTAGTGCGTCGGGTGCGAGAAGTATTGGCGGGATTATTAGTATTTGAACGTCTGATAGATTGCGTTTGTCTGCCACTATTGTTATTAGCTGGTTGTCTGGTAGGTGTTGTTTGTCTTCTTTGGATAGTATTTTCTCCAACGACATAAGGTGAAGAAATATCAGCGACTTCTCCGGTACTTACTAAGGCGCGATAAATTAATGCTGCTACTTCGGCTCTGGTTGCGGCTCGTTGGGGGTTTAAAGAGCGAACGTATGGGTAATTTACCACAATATTTCGTTCTGTGACTGCGGCGATTAAATTGCGATCGCCTCTCGGAATACTAGCACTATCGGTGTAGACACGCAAAGTTTTTTCAGTAGCAGCAGTAGGAGCATAATTCAATCCTTTAGCTAAAGCTACCAAAACATCTAAGCGAGTAATCCTTTCTTCCGGGCGAAAATTCCCCCGACTATCAGCATCTAAAAAGCCCATTTCGTAAGCTTCTCGAATTGCTGGATATGCCCAAAAATTAGGAGAAACATCCTTGAGGGCAACAACTTCCCGCTTTTTCTCTTGGTTAAAAGCGCCAGTAATAATGATGGCAAACTCTGCCCTAGTTAAAGAAGCTGTCGGGCGATATAACCCATCGGGATAACCTTGAATGACTCCTTTTTCTGCTAATCTGCCAATGAAATTCCTTGCCCAATAATTTGCAGGTACATCGGGAAAACTTGCTTGAACTTCCGAGTTAGTTGGTTCGTTAACAACGCGAGTTGGTTCAGAAGTGCTGCTAACTGGTGCGGTGATTGTGCGGGGTGTTTCTCGCGCCGAACGAGTAGCGTCTTGACTTAAATTAAAAGTAGATTCGTTGTTAGCTGCTACGCTCACTATTTGTCCCTGTGAACCGGGAAGAGCGGTAATACTTGCGGGTAAATTTGCCGGAAAAACCTTGATTTGTGCAGCTTCCGTTGCTCTAACTGAACTGGAAAAAACTCCGGTTTCTGGCGGTATGGGTAATCCAGCAACTTGATACCAACTTTTATCAATTCCTTGAGTATCTTTGAGGAAAACTACACTTTCTTGACTTGGTGTTATGCCAGTGATATTGGTGTAGAAATCGTAAGTATTTGCCCCTCTGTCAATGGCGGCGTTTTCGTCAACATCTACACCGTAAACAGTGCGAACGATGCGCGAAACTAGGGGACGATTGCCGAGAATAATGTTAACGGAGGCTCTTTGGGGTAAAACTTCAAATTCGGTAAACCCAATCAGGCGATTCTGATAATTATACAAGCGAACGACGATGCGATCGCCTGGATTTACTCCCCCGACAAACTTCGCTCTTTGATTTACTTGATAGCGGTAATCACCGATGTATCTTTCACTGGCAAAATTGCTATCTTTCGACATAACTGAAATCCGCGCAATTACCTCTGATAAATTAGCCGCAGGTTGCCAAATTGCGAGGCTAAATTCTCCCGTACCATTTGCCGGAGTTTGCTGACTGGAAGCTGTAGTAGTTTGTCTTGGCGTGCGGGTGGCAGTTCCTTGGGAAGTACTGGTTTGAGTCGTAGTTTGACTAGTTTGGCGCGTGGCGCTAGAAGTCGTTTGTCTCTCGCTAGCAGCTGGGGTTTGAGTAGTAGTTTGAGTCGTTTGGCGCGTGGCGTTAGTTGCCGTTTGTCTCTCGCTAGCAGCTGGAGTTTGAGTCGTTTGGCGCGTGGTGCTAGTTGCCGTTTCCGTTTGCCCTTCTGTTGGCGCAGTAGTCTGACGACGCACGTTAGTAGTAGTTTGCCGTTGCGTGCGGGTTGCGGTTCCTCCAGAAGTGCGGGTTTGAGTCGTAGTTTGAGTCGTTTGGCGACGGGCGTTAGTTGTCGTTTGCCGTTCTATTGGTGTAGCCTCTGACTGGGAAGTTTGGGTAGACGCAGCGGGACGTTTGGCGATATTCTGAGTAGCGATCGCATCTAGCTTCACCAAAGAACCAGACATATTACTACGATAAACCCAGCGTCCAGTTCCACTCGCCACTACCACTTCCCAACCAGGAACTTTCCCTTCCGCGCAAGGAACTCCAGGGCTGCTAATTCCCAAACAACCATTTGCCCAAGTTTGCTGTTGCGCTTCCACAATTTTTAAAGCCGAAGCTTCAATTCCCGTCTGTTGGGACAAATTTTGAATTACCGCATCGCTAACCCCTTGGGGAACTGGGGCGTTGTTATTGATTACCCTTTGTCTTCTCGTCGGTCTTTGCCCTAAAATTAATTCATTTGCTGCCGGATTTTGACTAATTCGTTGACCATTAGCTGTTGACAACCGACTTTCTTGTGCATTAGCGGCTGTTTGGATAATTACCAAACTGGCAGAAGCAAAAACCAACCTGCCTAGTAAAGCTAACAAACCTTGATTCATGATTCTCCTCTGCCACCCTCAGACAAAACTGGTTGAGCTTAATTCCTTAAGTAAATGTTCCTGAATATCATCCCTGTAAATCTCGACATAATATCATATAAGAGATAATACTTTACGAAAGTTCATAAATATCCTGTGACAACTCAGCAGTTAACGAAAGCCAACCAGTTAGAAAAACTCACCTGGCATTGGCAAGGCCACAAAATACAATACACTGTAATGGGAAGCGGTCGTCCGCTATTACTGTTACATGGTTTTGGCGCTTCGATTGGACATTGGCGACAAAATATTCCCGTGTTAGCCGCTGGTGGTTATCGAGTTTTTGCTTTAGATTTATTGGGGTTTGGTGCTTCAGATAAGCCAGCGCTGAACTACAGTTTGGAACTTTGGCAAGATTTAGTGAAGGATTTCCACACTTCGCACATAGAGGAACCTACCATATTTGTGGGTAATTCGATCGGGGCTTTACTCAGCTTAATGGTAGTGGCAAATCATCCCGAAATTGCTGCTGGTGCTGTTTTAATTAATTGTGCGGGAGGATTAAATCATCGCCCAGATGAATTAAATTTGCCTTTGCGATTTGTCATGGGAACTTTTACTAAGTTAGTAAGTTCGCCAGCTTTTGGCCCTTTCATATTTAATATGATTCGCCAAAAACATCGGATTCGCAACACTTTAAAGCAGGTTTATATTAACGCTGATGCAATCACAGATGAATTAGTTGAGATGCTTTATGAGCCTTCCTGTGATGTGGGTGCTCAAAAAGTTTTTGCTTCGATTTTGACTGCACCTCCCGGCCCAAGTCCTGTAGAATTGTTGCCAAAAGTTCAGCATCCTTTGTTAGTGTTGTGGGGAGAAAAAGACCCTTGGACACCAATTAAAGGTGCAGGAATTTATCAGCGACTCAGTGAAAATGGGCAAACTTTAAAGTTTATTCCCATTCCGAATACTGGTCATTGTCCTCATGATGAAAAGCCAGAACTTGTCAATCAATTAATGTTAGATTGGTTGGCTAGTTTGAACTAGGAACAAAGGGGACTGGGGTAGGGGCGATTCATGAATCGCCCCTACGACTGGGGACTGGGGATTAGGAGTAACAGGACGCGGTGACGCAGTGAAAGAAAAACTCCCAAGAGTCCCAAGAGTCCCAAGAGTCCCAAGAGTCCCAAGAGTCCCAAGAGTCCTCTGCCTATCGCTTGGATTGTTTTACTTGAAGTAATCTGTAGTAAAAGGATTTGGAGAAATCTCTAATCCCATCTCTTTGGAAGTTGAGAATTAGTTCAATTAAATGATTGACGAATTCAGAAGTTGCGATCGTAACTTCGTAACTATAATCAGGGTTCCTGTCAAATTGTATCCGACAACGAGTTAAGTCAGTTGGTAAGATATTGTTATTTACAGACCAAGTTACCACAAAAGGAATGTTGTCACCGCCCATAATCTGACGTACTCCTTCCAAGTAACCTCTTTGATAAAGATTGAGTGCAAAAGGAAGGAGGTGACGTTTGTTGCTATGGTAGTAAGGTAGAAAAATGTTGACGATATTGGGCTGGGCTGGTTTTAGTTCTTGGAGTAATTGTGTCATGCTCTGTTTTCTGTCTTCTTACAGGGATAGATAACCGTCGCTCGGACTAATTAACGGGAAAGTACTTGCATTACGCAAATATATTATGTCTAACTCTACAGTAGTTATGCAGCAACATAAACACCTTAAAACTATAAAAGTGTGAAAGTAAAAAAGTATACTTTGACTAAAACGCCAAATGGTAACGGCAAGTCTTTTTATCCTCTTTTGGACAGATGAAATACAGTTTTGGCTGAGTGAATGTGGTATTGAAATCGATCGAGGTAAAAGCTATGGCTGTTAATAGCGATTCACAAGTCATCAATAATCTAGAATATGATTTGCTGACTGTATTGCAAAATAAATCGGAAGCGATTAAGGCTTATGAGACATATATAAAAGATGCCCAAGAAACTGGGTCTGAGCCTTGTGTGGAATTGTTTAAGAAGTTGATGGAGTCAGATATGCAACAGGCGCAAGAAATTCGCCACCACCTTCAGGAAGTGATGCAGAAAGGCAAGATGTAACTTCCGAGTGAATTTTTGGGCTAGTCGTATAAAAATAGTATGGCTAGTCCAATGTATGAACTGAATTAACTGGCTGGCAAGCTGATGTTTTGTACTGGGCAATATTGCTGTTATTTAGAGTGGAAATTAATTATTACCAAAAGAAGTTACAGTTAAGATATTGACAAAATCAAAAAAATGTGAAACTACCTATTTGCCTACAACACAGATAGTTTTAAATCAACCTTATTCTCTAATTATTGAAACTAATTGTCAATAAATCATTTGGTTGCGCTTTTATTTAGATAGTTAAAAAAGAAAATGTAGCTGATTTATAAATTAGATGGAAACGAGGTTTTAAAAGTTAGACTACATTTTTTCTACTCTAATAATTTGGAGTTGGAGGCAAAAAAAGTATTATGGAATAACGACCCCTAGATGATAGATGCCTTACGAGTAGCTGATGGTTGGGCAAGGTTTGTTTTCATTCCAAGCCATCAGCTTCCCCTTTACTAAATAAGGTTGGCTACTCTAAAAGGGTTTAGTAAGGGAATAATTTGAGGATCAAAAGGGTTTGTCGGTAAATGTTGAGGCTATGTAAGTAAACTACCCACACTGTACCGTCAGGTCAGTGTGGGCTTTTAGTAGCCCTGAACTATTACCTATTACTAGCTTCAACTTGGGTTAACTCGCTAAAAGCTGAGATGGAGTTTGCCGCCATAGTTGTTCTAATTCTGTGGCTGGCATTGTTAAATAGAGAATATCTCCAACTGTTAAGGCTGTTTCTAATAAATTCCAGCCATGAATTGTTTGAGTTTTAGTTTCTAGATATAAGGGGACAAAATCAGCTGTCATGGCGGCTTCTTTGACTCGTTTGCCGCAAAAAGGATGTGCGGAAGTGATGGTGGTGGCGAGGGCAACCCAGAGTGTATTTCCTGTCATTCCGTTGCCTAAAATTCTGCCTCCTAAAGCGGCGGCGGCGAAGGCGGGGGCGGCTAATTCGGTGGGACTAAATACGGCTTCAAATTCAAATACTTGTTGGACGGTGGAAGCAAATTGGGGGTCTTGATTTCGCACTATTACGGGCAGTTTGGAGTTAATTCCTTTGGCGCTTAAGGCGATTTCTAAGTTGGTAATATCGTTGCTGGTGACTGCTAGTAAGGCGTTGGCTTTGTTGATGTTGGCTGCTTTTAAACTTGTGGATAAACTGGCATCTCCATGAATTACTGGTACGCCTATGGAACGGATGGTATTTAAAAACCGATTGTTGGGGTTGTTTTCAATCACAACTACTTCGTGTCCTTGGGAATGTAGTTGATTAACTGTTTGCATTCCAATGTCACCAAGTCCGCAGATGATGAAGTGATTTTTGCTGGGAACTTGGGCGGCATCCCAAAATTGTTTTAGGCGAGTTCCTAAGACAAAATCGTTGAGTAGGGCGTAAAAGATGCCGATGATTGCTGCACCAATTAGCATCATAATTACGGTGAAGAATTTGATGGCTTCTGGGGCGTTTTCTGTGACTTTTTCGTTACCTCCGACTCCTGTCACCATGCCGACGGAAAAGTATAGGGCATCGGTGATGGTAATTTTTAAATCGGTTAAAACATAGATGGTGGTGGCAAAGAATAGGGTGATGAGGAGGATGAGGGAAACTAGGGCTAATGCTTGTCCATGTTGTTGAAATCGGCGGAGGTTGGTGAGGAATTTAAATACTTTTTGAATTTTGGATTGACGATTGTTGCGGATGCTGGGTTGGGTGCCGATAATTAAGCGATCGCCAACTTGCAACGTTTGCCCATAAATCACCCCGGAAACTAAGTCTATTTGACCTTTGACTGGTAAATAATAGATTAACATTCGGGAGCGATCGTCCCAAAGTTCGCTTAATTTTTTTCCCTTCCAAGGGTGAAATTCGTGGATACATTCTTCATGAATGGGCCAAGTTTGATTGAATAGGCGTAGTTGTCCAATGGCACGATTTCCTAATGCTGCAAAGGCAAAGACGGGGGCGACTAGGGCGGCAACGCTAATGGTAAAATGATCGGGTAAAATTTTGTCGAGGCGATCGCCTAAACTAGTATTAAATAATCGGTTAATAATGCGAATTTGCGGATTTAGAACTCTGGCTTGGGTAAGAATTGCTAAGTTTAAAGCTTCGTCACTGGCGGCTAAAACTAAAGTATCTGCTTCTTGTATTCCGGCTGAAATTAAAGTAGAAGCTGCTCGTAAATCTCCAACAATTATCGAGCTTTCATCAGCAATAGGTTGATGATGAACTCCGATCGCAGCTGCTCCTTGTTGCTTCAATAAGGTATATATTTTATAGCCAGCAGAACTCAAGCCACAGACAATAATCCGGGTTTTCATAGACTTGACCAATCAATAAATACTTAAAAGCTATTCTCTAGATAAACTCTTATTGTCCATCTCTGTGGCGCTGGATTTTGTAGCTGAAAACACCAGAAAATATTTTTGTAAATGAATGTTAATGAAACTTAGCTGGATTTCTTGCGTCTGTATCATCAAGTGAGTGGCATACTTAGGAAGACTTATGAGCAATTTAATTCGATTTACTAGTAGTTTAGGTATATTTGCGACGCTATTTATGGCAATTCCTGGATTCACACAAAGCCAATCTACGCCGCTAGCGATTCCAAGAACTTCACCGAATGAGAGTTTCAAGGTAATTCGTACTTCGGGAAATTGTCCGCAAAGTGTTGGGATTTGGACTGCTATGCGCCAATATGAAGGGGGTGGTGAGTTTAGTGCGATCGCTAATACTTTAGCGATCGCAGGTCCGGCTCGTTTAGTGCGTTCCAATAAGAAGTTTGCGGAATTTTCTGCACCGTTAAAAAGTAATTTTGCTTCCTGTGTGGGCACAGCTACTTCTCAGGATGAAACTTTAAATCTTTATAGTTTTCGGTTGGAAAATGGAAAGGTAATTTTCCTTGTGCAATTACCTAAAGATACTCCTACTAATCCTTCGGAAATCACTATTAAAAATGTGATTTCTGCTCAACCTGCGGTGAGATGGGCGATCGCTG
Source organism: Floridaenema aerugineum BLCC-F46 (assembly GCF_041929345.1). NCBI lineage: Bacteria > Bacillati > Cyanobacteriota > Cyanophyceae > Aerosakkonematales > Aerosakkonemataceae > Floridanema > Floridanema aerugineum. The sequence continues at coordinate 72,830 of NZ_JBHFNQ010000028.1, read as the reverse complement.
ATTAATCAAGTTCAAAACCATAGATCGAGAATTAGGTAAAACTATGAAAAGCTTAACGAGTTTAACTTTAAGCCTGGGGATTTTATCTGCTTTGCTGACAGCTAATCCAGGGGTGACGCAAAATTCTCAAAATTCAGCGCCGTCAATTCCTGGGAATGCGCCGAATACAACAATTAATGTGAGTAGACGCTCGGGAAATTGCCCCAGTAATATGAGTCTTTGGACTTCGTTTCGGAGTTATGAAGGTGGGGGTGAACATACGGTTATTGCTGATACTAGTGCGATCGCAAATCCTGCGAGATTAACTAATTCTGGGGCTAAGTTTGTGGAATTTACTGCACCTTTAAAATCGGAATTTGCTTCTTGTGTGGGAGAAGCTGTTTCTAATGATGAACCTATCTATAGATTTCGATTTGCCAATAAAAATGTGATTTTTCGGATGGATCTTTCTCCCCTTCCTAGTGAAAGGTTAACTAAAATTTCCTATCGTGGTGTGGTGTCTTCTCGTCCGGCGATTAGATGGGCACTCTCTGATTAGGAGAGACAAGGGGACTCTTGGGACTCTTGGGACTCTTGGGACTCTTGGGAATTAAATTCAGCTGTAGGGTGCGTTAACGAAGCGTGTAACGCACCATTTCTTTTGCAGGACTTACGCAACTGTCACAATCAGTGGTTGGTGCGTGACGCTACAAGGCTCATAGCTTGGTGCAAATAATCTTGCAACGTCACGCACCCTACAAATAGCTAACCCCTACACCCTTTCACCCCATCCCCTATCCCCTGACGATGTTTGCGATCGCTATAGTTAATTCTGTAGGATCGACTGGTTTGGGGAGGTGGCGATTAAAACCTGCCGAAAGGGCTCTATTGCTGTCTTCAGAACTAGCATAAGCTGTTAAGGCGATCGCCGGAATTTGTCCCCCTGCCTCTGGTGGTAGCTTCCTAATTTGGCGGATTAATGAATAACCATCGCCTTCTGGCATCCCAATATCGCTGACTATGATATCTGGAGGCGATTTTTTGACTAATACCGTGAGTGCTTCTTGAGCCGATCCTACAGTAGTTACTTTGGCTCCCCTGTCTTCTAAAATTACACTGACTAAATCGCGGACATCCGGTTCGTCATCAACGACTAACACCTGTAAGTCTTTAAGTAAGGAACTATCAGAGCTAGATGCTATCCCATCTTCTGTTCTATCTGCTTGCTTCCCGGGGCTGTTACTGTGGATTACAAGTGGTAGATTAACGGTGAAAGTGGCTCCTTGTCCGACTCCTGGGCTGGAAACTTGGACTGTACCACCGTGTAATTCTACTAAGTGACGGACGATCGCCAATCCTAATCCTAACCCGCCGTGCGACCGTGTAATCGAGCCATCTGCTTGCCGGAAGCGATCGAACACGAAGGGCAAAAACTCTGGAGCAATACCAATACCTGTATCAATAACCTGAATTTTGGCAAAGTGGGAATTGAGAACGGGGAATGGGGAAAATTTTTCCCTTTCTTGCGCCATTACTGCTGATAATTTTATGAGCACGCTTCCACCATTGGGCGTAAATTTGATGGCGTTAGAAAGTAAGTTCCAGATAATTTGCTGTAAGCGACTGCTATCAGCCTTTACCATCACAGAGGTTGTGTTTACGGATTCTAGTACAACCTGAATATCTTTTACGGTTGCGGTTGGCTGGATGGTCTCGATCGCTTGTTCAATTGCAGGCACAAGTTCCAGTGGTTGAAGAGTGAGGCGAACTTTACCACGAATAATCCGCGATACATCTAAAATATCCTCAATTAGTTGATTGAGGGTTTTGGTATTGCGTTCGATCGTTTCTAGGGCACGAGCAACAGTCGCTTCATTGAGATGGCGAGTTCGCAGCATTGTTGTCCACCCCAGCATGGCATTCATCGGGGTTCGCAGTTCGTGAGACAGTGTGGCTAAAAACTCATCCTTGAGACGACTGGCTGATTCTGCTTCTGTGCGTGCTGCTTGTTCCCGGCGCAACAGTTCTTCTCGTTCCGCTTGGTATTGCTTTTGAGCATGGATATCGGTAGCCGTTCCGTACCATTTAATTACGCGCCCTTGCTCGTCCTTAACTGGTATTCCGCGACTAAGATACCAGCGAAACTCACCATCAACTCTTCTAATTTTGTGTTCGCATTCGTAAATTTCGCCTGTCTTTAGTGCTTGCAGCCAAGCTTCTACGGTGCGCTGTTCGTCTTCTGGATGCAATACTGGTTGCCATTGCCAAGTTCCGTCTGCTTGTTGAGAAAAGCCGCTAAATTCATAGACACGCTGATTGTAATAATCTACTATGCCGTCTGGGTTAGCAGTCCAGACAATTTGGGGCATTGAGTCTGCGAGGTTGCGGAAACGTTGTTCGCTTTGGCGCAGGGCATTTTCTGCTTGCTGGCGCTCAGTTAAATCGACAATCATGCAAATTGCTGCGTCTTCGCCTCCTTCCAACTTAGCGGCAGCAATTAAAACGGGAATGCGCGAGCCATTTTTATGCAAATATTCTTTTTCAAAATATACTTTGCCCGTTTGTTGGAGTTCCTGCCATTTTTGCTCGTCTAGGGGTAAATATTCAATTGGGCTAATCTTGCGCCAGCTAACTTCACCAGCTTCGAGATCCGATCGCACATAACCAAGCATTTGTAGAAAGGCATCATTCGCTTCGGTAATCTCGCCTTTGTAGTTAGCAACCATAATACCGACAACATTTGCATCAGCTAATTGTCTAAATTTAGCTTCACTCAGGCGCAATGCGATTTCTGCTTGTTTGCGCTTAGTGATGTCTTGAAAGTAAAGTGTTAAACCGTCAACAGATGGATAAAGGCGCACGTTCAACCATTTGTTGAGGAACGGGTGAAATTCTTCGTATTCAATGGTTACTTGTTCGTTTACTGCCTGGTAGCAATAATTGTAGCCCGGTAAACCGACTGCTTCGGGAAATATTTCCCAGACATTATTACCCAGTAACTCACTCTGTTGTTTGCCTAAAATCTCTTCGGCTTTTGGGTTGACATAAGTGTAGCGCCAATCTCGATCTAGGCTGGCAAAACCATCAGTAATGCTGTCTAAAATATTAGTAATTTCGCGATTTTTGGCTGCTAAGTTTTCTTCAAATTGTTTGCGATCGCTAATATCTGTAGAGATGCCAATTAACCCGATAATGCTACCATCTTTATCTCGGTAAGGTAATTTAGTAGATAGGTAAGTGCGTTTACCGATGTGAAAATCTAAGGTTTCCTCATAAGTTTGCACTTCTCCGGTTTCCATGACTCGGCGATCGTTCGCCATAATATATTCTGCTTGTTGACGATCGGGCAAAAACTCAGCATCGGTTTTCCCAATCACTTCTGTCTCTGATTTAACCAATGCAGTAAGAACAGCAGGATTTGCTATTAACATCTGTCCTGCTAAGTTTTTAGCATAAATCATCATTGGGGTGGTGGTGTTAATCGCATTGAGAATGGCGTTACTTTGTTGTAATTCTATTTCTGCTTGTTTGCGATCGCTAATATCTATAGAGATGCCAATTAACCCGATAATCTTCCCTTTTTGATCTCGGTAAGGTGATTTAGTTGATAGGTAAGTGCGTCTACCTACAGAAAGGTCTACAGTTTCTTCATAAACTAGAATTTCTCCGCTTTCGATGACTAGGCGATCGTTCGCTTTCAACTGCTCGACTTGTTCGGGATTAGATAAATAATCACTAGGGTTTTTGCCTAATACTTCTGCTTCTGACTTACCCAAAATAGCGAGATGAGCAGGATTGGCGAATATAAAGTTTCCTTCTCGATCTTTGGCATAAATTAGGGTTGGGGTAGAGGTGTTGATGGCATTGAGAATGGCGTTCTTCTCACGTAAGGCATCCTGCACTTCTTTAATGTCTTGAATATCAGTATTTGTCCCAAACCACCGCACAATATTTCCCTGTTTATCTCTAATAGGTAAAGCACGGGAAAGGAACCAGCGAAACTCACCTTCTTTATTCCGAAGTGGGAAGGTATCTTCCCAAGCTTCTCCGGTATTTAGTGAGTGAGTGAAGCTGTCAACAACTCTCTGCAAATGATCGGGATGGTGAACTTTTTGCCAACCCCAACCTTGCATTTCTTCTAAGGTTGTGCCAGTGTAATCGAACCAACGACGGTTATACCAGAAAAGCCATCCTTTGTCGTCAGCCATCCAAGCAAATTGTGAGATATTATCTGCTAATGTACGGAAGCGTTCTTCACTTTCGCGCAAGTTTGCTTCAATTTTAATCCGTTCTTGAATTTCCGTTTCTAAGGCTTGAGTGCGTTCAATTACTTTTTGTTCTAGTTCCTGATTCAAGTTAAGAATTTGTGCTTCATTACGAATGCGATCGCTCACATTGCGGACAATTTGAGAAGTCCCAATTAATTGATTATTTGTGTCTTTAATCGAACTAAAATTAATCTCGTAGTAATAGCGTTCTGAATTTATAGTGTCAAAAGCTTGAATAATTGTATAGTTATCTCCCTGCAACGCTCTACCCCAACTCTCTCGAACTTTTGCTTGCTCATTAGGCAAGTGCGCCACAGCATCTAGTATATTCATTCCTAATTCAGGTTCTCTACCAAAGACTTTGGTAAATTCTTGTTTATAGGCAGTATTAAAAGCAGTAAATCTAAATTCAATATCTACTGCCGCAATTAAATCGTTAGTGCCTTCAATAATCCCGTTCAAAAGATTTGAGGTTAACTGAGCGTCGTTTCTAGCTTGCTCTAATTGGACGGTGCGTTCTTGTACTCGCTCCTCTAAAATGGTGTTGAGATTGGCAAGTTGTTCTTGGGCTTGTTTGCGTTCGCTAATGTCTAAAAAAGCCACAACTCCGGCTTCTATTTGTCCTTGTGCATTGTAAAGAGGTGTAGAATTAGCCAAAATTGTGCCACAAGTACCATCACCTCGCAGGATAACAATTTCTTGATCTTTAACCACTTCGCCGCGAGTAATTGTCCGTGCTAAAACTGTTTCTTCGGGCTGATAGGGTCGTCCATCTGGGTGAAAGGTTTTATATTGTTGGTATTGCTGGATATTTTTGGCACAAATGAAGGAATGACGGTAAATTCTCTCCATTTCTTGATTGCCAAAAATCAACTTACCTGTAGGAGCTTCAGCAATTGATATTCCCACAGGCATTTGCTCTAGGATAGTTTCTAGGCGCGATCGCTCTAGTTGTAATTCTGCAATTAAGCGATCGCGTTCAGCTTCGTATTGCTTAATTGCAGTTACGTCGCGGGTAACATTAGAAAAGCCTTTAATATTTCCCGCTTCATCTCTTAATCCTGTAATTAAAACATTTGCCCAAAAACGCGAACCATCTTTACGAATGTGCCAACCTTCTGTTTGTACGCTACCTGTAGTTGCGGCTGTTTGTAATGCTGATTCTAGTAATCCTTGCTCAAGATCTTCCTGTGGATAGAAGCGGGAAAAATGTTGACCGATTATTTTATCTGCTCGATATCCTTTCAGGCGTTCGGCTCCCTTGTTCCAACTGATAACATAGCCATGAGGATCGAGCATAAAAATGGCGTAATCTTGCACCACATCAACTAATGAGCGATAAAGTTCTTCACTTTCTGCCAGAGTTTTTTGATTTAACCGAAGTTGCTGTGTTGTTGACTTTAACGCGGAAACGATCGCTGCAATCAGTAATCCCTCGCTGATGAATATTCCTAGCCGTAACATCTGCCCGAAACTGCCAGCCAGTAGCGTATTAGTTGGGTTTAAGAATAGGTAGTCGCTCAAGAGAGCAGATAAAATTGTTGCCAGTATGCCAGCCTGCCAACCGCCGTACAAGCTACTAAACATTACTGTGGCAAAATATAGTAGAAATGGGCTTTTTACTTCTAGGATTGGGTTAAGTAGCAGTTTAAGAATGGTGCCGATCGCTACTGCTACAATGGCGATCGCATAACTCCACCGCTGCCGGGGTTTATTTTTTACTATGACTTTTTCAACTAATGGTGATATAAAACTATACATATTAATGATGGCTCAGAAGCTAGATTACCTAACATATTAATGGTAACTTCCTGAATTTGATTGAGTACTTCTTCTCACTAGTTGTTTTGGGAATTTATCATTAGCTATCCAGGTAAGGAGTTTCAGCAAAATTCCCTAATATCCTACCAGGAGAGCCGTTGTTATTAGTTGCAAAACCAGAGCAACAATAATCTAAATTTTTGTTAATCTAAGAAGAGAAAGTTTATTGATCTTGGTAAATAGATAGTAAATTTAATGAGTTACTACGTAATTTACGACGGCAATTGTAATCTTTGTGTAACCTTGGTACAAATTTTGGAAACCTTAGATCGGGGTCAGATGTTTCACTACAGTCCCATGCAGGATTTAGAAACCTTAAGTCAGTTTGGCATTACTGCCGAAGATTGTGAAATGGGAATGATATTAATTGATGCTAATGCACCGGAAAAACGCTGGCAAGGTAGCGATGCAGCGGAAGAAATTGGAAGGTTGTTACCTGCGGGAAATGGTTTTGTGGCAGCTTATCGGGCGTTACCTGGGGTGAAGTGGGTGGGCGATCGCATTTACGAACAGGTGCGCGACAATCGTTATACTATTTTTGGCAAACGTGAGACTACTTACCAATCTGGATATCCGATCGGTTGTCGGGGATTGGGGACTGGGGACTAGGGACTAGGGACTGGGGAAAGTTCTTAGCTTCGTTTTTTGAGTTTTGAGTTAGGAAGAGAGTTTTAAATTAAGGAATTTTCTCAACCCTCTTTCTTCTGCCTCCTGCCTTCTGCTTTGTCTCTAGGAACCATTAAATAATTGAAAAGTGTTTCTACCAAACCGCTTTAATTTTTCTTCCATTTCCGGGACTGGCTGATATTCACCAACTATACTCCAATTTTCCACAGTGGAAAATCGCCAAGCTAAACCTTGATGATTAAAACCTGCTATTTCGATGCCGATCGCTCGCCGCGAACCTTCAACCGGATCTTGGTGAAACCGAATTTGTACCAGCATACTTCGGCATTGAAACCTGCGACTCCATCCAGGGAGATGAAAACCAATATCGATCGAATCAGGATCGACTAACTCCCTAGTATCAGCATCATTTTGCCAAGGTTTCAAGTCTGCCTTAGCATCGGGAAACTCGCACTTAAACGAATTTACAACGGCAGCAATTTTACTCGCAACTTCAATACTAGTGGCTTGTTGGGCAGCATTCACTGTTGTAGTTCCTTAGAGTTAAAATATTGCTTTGATTTTGGCGAATTAGTCTAACAATTTATTGCTAAATTCGCAACATTAAGAAAGGGAATGGGGACTGGGGGAAGTTTTGAGTTGTAGGGGCAATTCATGAATTGCCCGTACAGAGTTTTGAGTGAAAGAAAAAGTTTTGAGTTATCCCCTTGTCCCCTTGTCCCCTTGTCCCCCTGCCCCCCTGCCCCTGTGCCCCTGTGCCCCTTTGCCCCTTGTCCTCTTGCCCCCTAGAGAGGTAAGCTCAGACAAAATTTAGCTGTAATGGGATCGATCGAGTGACCACGAATGAAGAAATAATCGAAGTAGGTTCCCTCAAGTGGTTTTATCGGGAAGCAAAACCCTTGGGCAGAAGTGATAGACTGCCAGTATTGCTGTTACATGGTATACCGAGCCAAAGTTATAGTTGGACGCAGGTAATGCCAGCTTTAGCAGATAAAGGATATACAAGCATTGCCCCAGATTGGATCGGTTTTGGTTTTTCGGCTAAACCAGACCGTCGGGACTTTGCTTACACACCCGATGCTTTTATTGAAGCTTTAACTGAATTCATTCAAACTCTGGAATTAGAAAGATTTTCTTTAGTTGTGCAAGGATTTTTGGGTTCTGTGGGGATTCAATACGCCTTGCTTCATCCTGAAAAAATAGAACGTTTGGCAATTTTGGGCGCTCCTGTTTCTCCGGAAGCTAAGTTACCTTGGAAATTGCAACAGTTGGGATTGCCGTTTGTGGGTGATATGCTGACCCAAGACCCCCTGTTAGTCGATCGAACTTTAGAAGGTGGCAGTCGTTATGGCATCTCAGACGAAGATTTAGATGTCTATCGCCGTCCTTTCTTAAAAACTTCCGCTGCTGGTCGAAGTTTGTTAGCAACGGTAAGAAACCTGCAATTGACCCAAACAGGGGCAGAAATTACGGCTGGGTTAAAGCAGTGGTCACAGCCAACTTTGATTGTTTGGGGAATGAAAGACCCTTGGTTGCCTTTTTCTCATGCCGAACAGCTGAAAGCGGCGATGCCGAATGCAGAATTGGTCAAAATCGAGGAAGCGGGGCATTATCCGCAAGAACATTGGTCAGAAAAAGTCAGTGATGCACTAATTGGGTTTCTGCGCCGCTAATATTTTTAAGGATGCTTTTTTGATAGGTTGATTGCAAAAGAAATGTTCAAGGCACGTCATCGGTCTATTCTGGCGATAATTCTGGCGTTTGTGGCGACAGTTCTAGTTAGCTGCGGTGGTGCTCCCACAGCGACTAAGCCACCTACTTACACCCCGGCACAAATTGAGCAAATTCAGCAGTATGCTTCTGACTTGGTAAAAGTTCAGGAACGGATGCCGGAATTAGCGAAGTTAATCCAAGATGAAAATTGGACTTTTGTCAAGAATTTCATTCGTGGGCCTTTGGGTGAGTTGCGGTCAAAATTGAGTTTTATTGAACGCAATTTGCTGCCTCAAGATAAGACAAAAGCCCGTGATACTTCCAAGGAGTTAATTGAAGGGTTGATCTTAATTGATGAAGCTGCTGATAGCCGTGATTATCAAAAGGCTATCCGCAATTTTGGCGTTGTCCAAAGAGAGTTGCGATCGTTCTTGGAATTAACTCCTAAAGCATAATCGATCGTTAAGTTTGGTAGTAGGTAGTAGGTAGTAGCTAGTAGGGAAGGGGGAATAATCCCATTACCCACTACCAACTACCAATTACCTATTAACGCAAGTTGCTGATTACAAATATTGTGGGTTCGATCCCCCTAAATCCCCCTGAATCAGGGGGAGTTTGAATCTGGTTTCCCCCTGAATCAGGGGGAGTTTGAATCTGGTTTCCCCCTGAATCAGGGGGAGTTTGAATCTGGTTCCCTCCTGATTAAGGGGGAGTTTGAATCTGGTTCCCTCCTGATTAAGGGGGAGTTTGAATCTGGTTCCCTCCTGATTAAGGGGGGTTAGGGGGGATCAAAAACCCTTAAGCTCATAACTAGCAACTTTAATTATTACCAATTGTCAAATTTATGAGCAAAGTTGTAATTATTGGCTGCGGAATTATTGGGGCAACAATTGCCTACGAACTCAGTTTAGTTCCTGAATTAAATGTGACAGTTTTAGAACAAAAATCACCAGCGCAAGGGGCGACGAGTGCCGCCTTGGGTGTGTTGATGGGAATTATTAGTCACAAGGTTAAAGGAAGTGCTTGGCGACTGCGCCAAAGTAGTATGCAGCGTTATGAAAGTTTAATTCCTGAGTTAGAAAAAAGTTTAGGGCGGCAAATTCCTTTTAATCGCCAGGGAATTCTGTTGCTTTGTTTGGTAGGGGAAATTTTGGCAAGTTGGGAAGAGTTGGCAGAAGTTCGCCGTTCTCAAGGTTTTAGTTTAGAAATTTGGGATTTGGAGAAGGTAAAAGCTAATTGTCCACAGTTGAATTTAGAAAGGGTAATTGCTGGGGTTTATTCGCCCCAAGATAGGCAAGTTGATCCGACTGCTTTAACTTTGGCTTTAGTAGATGCGGCGACAAAAAACGGCGTAAATTTTCAGTTTGGGGTTGATGTTTCGGGAATAGAATCTTTATCAAGTGGTTGGCAGCTAAAAACTACTAATGGTAATTTTGAATGTGATTGGTTGGTGTTAGCATCTGGTTTAGGTTCTTCGTTATTAACCAAATCGCTTTTACATCAAATTGATATTAGACCAGTTCTAGGTCAAGCTTTACATTTAAGGTTAGATCGTGCTTTAGGAAATCCCGATTTTCAACCTGCAATTACAGGCAATGATGTGCATATTGTACCTCTGGGCGGGGGAGATTATTGGGTAGGGGCAACGGTGGAATTTCCGACGGATGGTTATCAGGTGGAACCGGATGCTAGTAGATTGGAATTAGTGCGATCCGAAGCGATCGCATTTTGCCCAGCTTTAGCCAATGCTACTATTATTAAATCATGGCAAGGTTTGCGCCCCCGCCCTGAAGGAAGACCTGCACCAGTTATCGGTAATTTACCCGGTTATAGCAATATTCTTTTAGCTACTGGTCATTATCGTAATGGCATTTTATTAGCACCTGCAACAGCCCAAGCTATTCGAGAAGCTATTGGGGGCTAGGGACTGGGGAAGTTTTGAGTTGTAGGGGCAATTCATGAATTGCCCCTACAGAGTTTTAAGTGAGTTCCCCATCTCCCCATCCCCCCATCTCCCCACCTCCCCCTAGAGACGATCGCGAAAATAATCGCGGTACAATTGAGTGCTAAGAATTACTTTACTGCCTTGAATTTTTACTAAACCCAAAGCTTCTAATTTATTGGCACGGGTGATGTCTAATTGTACTCCTTTATCGGTTTTTAAAACCTTTCTCATTGCTGCTCTTAATTCGGGATGAGCGTCTAAATAGTCTAACAAATGTTTGAGATGTTCGCTGTAAATTCCCGATCGATTAGTTGCTTCCAATAAAAGCTGATCTAAACTAATTTTTTGGCGAGTTAAATGATAAAAAGCTAATCGCACTAAATAAGGATGTCCTCCCACTAGTGTCATTAATTGTTTGACTTCTTTAGGTTGCCAACAAAGATTATGTAAATCAGCTAAAGTTTGTACTTCTTTTGCTGTAAATTCGGGAATTTTCATTTCTAATCCTACCTCAAACGGAGAGGTTTTGCGATCTAATCTAATATATGGTTCTGTGGAGTAAGTTAATACTAACCGCAGTTTTTTCCAAATTGGCAATTCTTGAGATTTATCATGCCATTCTCGCAGTAGAGATAGAAAATCATCGGCAATGTGGCGATAGTGGAAAACGCGATCGATTTCATCTAAACCCAAAACCAAAGGGCTATTAATTGCTGATAAAATATGGTTTTGCAAATATTCAGTGCAGTTAGTTTTACTGTCAAAATTCTCATCCCAATCAGCATCTAACTTGGGTTTTAAATGCAATTGACGACTAATATTTACACATAGCCAACGCAGCAATTTATCTAAAGTTTCAAAATCATTTACTTTGGCTTCTGACCAAAAGTTTAACTGTACTGTTTGATAACCTTTAGTCGCAGCATGATCTAAAATTCTGATTAACAAAGAGGTTTTACCAATTTGATTAGCTGCTTTAATTCTAATTAAAGCCCCTGGTTGCAATACTTGTTGATATAGGGGAACTGCGATCGCCGGACGTTCAATATAAAAAGGCGAGTTTAGCGGTTCGGCTATGTTGGGATATTTGGGTTTTGGCAAAGGTTGAGGAGTTTCTGAAACCGATCCCTGTTCATATTTTGCTTCTAGCCAAGCTAGTAATCTTTTATATTTGTTTGGCCCTTTATAATCAAGATCTGGACAACCTTCTGGGTTTTCCTGACTTTGAATGAATTTATCATAAATTAAGCGCAATTCTTTTTTGTAAGCAGCTTCATCTATATCTATTCGGAGATTTTTCTTCAAATCAGCCGTAATTTCTGTTTCATTTTTCCCATAATTATATTCATTAAAACGCTGGGTAAAAATATCTCTCTGTATTCCAGAAAGTCCATAGCGATCGGCTATATTTCTCAGAAAACTGTTCCAGGACATGACATTAACCAGATGCAGCTAAAATCTCTAATATTTTAAACTAAATACTAGATAATGAATCTTTCAAAAGAAAGATCCTCAAATCTTGCCTATTTTAAGCTAAATGATATAATTTAAGCAAATTTTAATCTAGGTGTAATAATAGGCAAAAAATATGAAGAGTGGATCGTGGTTTGTCGATCGCACCGTTGTCATAGCTACCATGCACAAAAAGGAACAGGTAATCTCACCAATTTTAGCAAGAGAATTGGGAGTAAAAGCGATCGTTCCCTCAGACTTTGATAGCGATAAATTTGGGACATTTACCAGAGAAATTAAACGGTTAGGAACACAAATCGAAGCGGCTAAATTTAAAGCCGAACAAGCATTAAATATCACAGGTGAAACTTTAGCCATTGCCAGCGAAGGAACTTTTGGGCCTCATCCTTTTGTACCTTATTTATCTTGTAATCGGGAAATAGTTCTGTTATTAGATAAAAAACATGACATAGAAATTATTGGTGAAGAGTTTTCCCCCGAAACTAACCACAGTCATCAATTAGTTAAAAGTGTAGGAGAGGCTTTTGAATTCGCCCAAAAAGTTGGATTTCCCGAACATGGTTTAGTTGTCATGTTTGAAGAGATTCCCAAAGATAGTAGCGAGGTAATTAAGGGAATTACTACTGAAGAAAAACTCGAAGAAGCGGTGAGTTTATTCCTGAAAAAATCACCAAATGGTAAAGTGCATTTAGAAACAGATATGCGGGCGCTTTATAATCCTACAAGGATGCAAAATATCGCCAAAGCTACTCTTAATTTAGTGCAGAAAATTAATAGCCTTTGTCCAAATTGTGATTTTCCTGGTTTTAGTATAACTGATAGAAAACCCGGTTTACCCTGTACTTTGTGCAATATGCCTACTGGGTTAACTTTAGCCACTATTTATCAGTGCCAAAAATGCGGTTTTCAGAAAGAGGTTCTATTTCCTGATGGCATTAAACAAGTCGATCCTTCACAATGTATGTATTGTAATCCTTAAAGGATGTTTGAAGAGGTTTTGGCGGTTAAAACCGCAACTACACAACCAAAGTCCGCCTGCGCGGACTTTTAACCTGCGTCGGCAGGTTTTGTTTGTATAGCCCGCGACTTGAGTCGCTGGGTCTTTATGGTTAAAAAGGTAAACTCAGTAAGCTAATTAAGTTTAGTTCCTTCGCTTCTTCTGTCAAACCTAATTTAATATTTTCTGGGTCATCTCTATGCCGAAAAGATTGGAAAATTCTATCCCAAATAGTCAAAAGGCTGGCATAATTTGAGTTAGTTTCTTGGACAATTTGGGAGTGATGAATTCGGTGATAGTTAGGTGTGACAATGAAGTAGCTTAAAAAGCGATCGCACCCATAACCCAACGCCCAATTGCTATGATGAAAAACAATCACAAAGATAAATGCTAGTTCATAAATTACTAATGGTTGAATAGCAATACCCAATAGCCAAATTAAGAGAATTTTGGGTAAATAAGAAGCAATTACTTCTATAGCATGAAACCGATAAGCTGTAGAAACATTCATTGATTGTTCTGTGTGATGTACAGCATGAAAGCGCCAAGCTAAGGGCCAAGTGTGCATTAATCTATGCCAAAAATACATATACAAATCTAAAATTAAAATTGATAAAATGCCGACTAACCAAATCGGTTTAATACCATGAAATAATCCTTGCCAAGTAGTTTGTTGTTGTAACCATTGGGATAGCCAAATTGTGGTTAGACTGGCGGCGATCGCATTCAACACACCCAACCCAAAATTAGTAGCCATCCGGTTAATTAAACCCTGCTTATAAGTAAAAAACGGAAACAGATTTTCCAGAATTCCGAAAATTAGAATACTACCAACAATTACAGCTAACTTTCCACTCATTACAGCTTTACCTCTAGGTTTTTATAGTAATAGGTACGTTGTGGCGCTTTAGCGCTCTTGATAATAGCGCCCAAGCGCCACAACGGACATTTTTAAGAAAGTGGGTTGTTTGACAGATGAAGGGGAAATTCTAGCAAAAGTTGTTTTAATTCTGGTTCCTCAATTCGTTTAATTGCTTGTTTCAAACTTAACCACTCTCTTTTCCTAATTTTAACTTCCGGCCAATCTTTAAACACCGTTTCTACGCGCAGCAAAAACACTTCAACTAAGAAATTACATCCCAATTTTTTATAACTGTAAGTACCAATTGGAGTTTCGGAAACTTCACCAACAACCCCCGCTTCTTCCCAAGCTTCCTTTGCTGCGGAATAGTGCGGTTTCATAAATAGTTCAATCATTCCTTTGGGAATAACCCAACGTTTACCTCCTGAAGAAGTGATCAGCAAAATTTCTAATTTTTCATTTTGAATGCGGTAGGGAATTACTGCTGACTGTTGAATAGTTGGAGTAGTTATTTTTGCCATCACGGAAATAATTTGTTTGATTAGCATATTAACTGATAGATTTAAGTCAGGTTGCTAGTTATATAGATTGTTGGTTAGATCCCCCCTAACCCCCCTTACAAAGGGGGGAACCGGATTCAAAGTCCCCCTTGGTAAGGGGGATTTAGGGGGATCAAAAACTTCTGGGCTGATAACTAGCAACTTACGTTAGATTTAATATTGTAGAGACGTTTCATGAAACGCTCTACAGCTTCGACCTTATTTTATGCTACTTCTATTCCCAAAGTTCGCACCAAAAAAGCCCAGCGATCGGCAATTTCTTCTATTATTTTAGCAGTTGGTTTGCCTGCACCATGCCCAGCTTTTGTTTCAATGCGAATTAGCACAGGTCGATCGCCATTATGTGCTTCCTGTAACGCCGCCGCAAACTTAAAACTGTGGGCGGGAACTACACGGTCGTCATGATCTGCGGTAGTAATTAAAGTAGCGGGATAAGCAACACCAGCTTTTAAATTATGCAACGGAGAATAACCATAAAGTACCTGAAATTCTTCTGCGTTTTCCGGCGAACCATACTCAGAACACCACGCCCAACCAATAGTAAACTTATGGAAACGTAGCATATCCATGACACCGACAGCAGGTAAAGCAGCAGCAAATAGATCGGGGCGTTGCGTCATACAAGCCCCCACTAATAAACCGCCGTTGCTACCGCCTCCGATCGCTAATTTAGCCGAAGAAGTATACTTATTTTCTATTAACCATTCAGCAGCAGAAATGAAATCATCAAACACATTTTGTTTCTGTAATTTAGTTCCCGCTAAATGCCATTCTTCCCCATATTCACCGCCACCCCGCAAATTAGCAACCGCATAAACTCCACCCAACTCCAACCAAACTAATAAACCCACAGAAAAACTCGGTGTTAAAGGTACGCTAAAACCACCATAACCATAAAGATAAGTTGGTAAATTTCCCTTTAATTCCAAACCTTTCTTGTGAGTAATAAACATTGGCACTTTCGTACCATCTTTACTGGTGTAAAACTCCTGTTTAGTTTCGTAATCTTCGGGATTAAAATCCACATTTGGTTGGCGAAAAACGGTACTTTCATCTGTCACCATGTTGTAGCGATAGATAATAGTCGGAAAAGTGAAACTCGTAAAACTGTAAAAAGTTTCCGTGTCATAACGTTTCCCACCGAAACCACCCGCAGAACCAATTCCGGGTAATTGGACTTCTCGGACAAAATCACCGTTTAATGCAAAGATTTTAACTTGAATGCGGGCATCTTTTAAATATTCAGTGACAAACTGATTATTTAGTAAAGTCACACCTTCTAAAACTTCCTCAGCTTGGGGAATAATTTCTTGCCAATTCTCCTTAGCTGGGTTGTTAATATTAATCGCAATTACTTTTCCCTTGGGTGCATCTAAATCAGTGCGGAACCAGAAAGTTTCGCCATCATTATCAATAAAACCGTAGCTAGCCTCAAACTCGTTAATTAGTTCAACAACCTTGGCATTTGTATCGGTCAAATCTTTGGAAAAAATTAGATTCTTTGGATCGGTTCCCCGCCAAACATTAATAATTAAATATTTGCCATCTTCAGAGACATCACCACTAAATCCCCATTCTTTTTGGTCAGGACGATGGTAAATTAAAATATCTTCTGATTGCGGAGTTCCTAACCGATGGTAAAAGAGTTTTTGGTAATAGTTAACATCTTCTAATTTGGTTGCTTCCTTCGGTTCATCGTAGCGACTGTAGAAAAACCCTTGATTGTCGTTAGTCCAAGCAGCACCAGAAAATTTAATCCATTTTATATGATCTGGTAAATCTTCCCCTGTTTCCACATTTCGCACTTTCCATTCTTGCCAATCTGAACCGGAAGTTGATAAACCATAAGCCATTAAACTGCCATCTTCAGTAATAGCAATTCCCGAAAGTGCAACTGTTCCATCTTCAGATAGTTTATTTGGATCGAGTAGTTCTTTAGGTTCGCCATCAAGTGAAGTTAAAGTGTAGAGCACGCTTTGATTTTGTAACCCATCATTTTTAAAGTAAAAATAGCGATCGCCCTTTTTAAACGGAATGCTATATTTTTCATAATCCCAAAGTTTAGTCAGGCGTTGCTTCAGGGTTTCCCTAACAGGAATTTCATTAAGAAAGCCAAAAGTAACTTGATTTTGTGCTTCTACCCAAGCTTTTGTTTCATCCGAATCAGGATCTTCTAACCAACGATAAGGATCGGCAACTTTCGTACCGTGATAATCATCAACTACATCGATTTTTGTGCTTTTCGGATAATTAAAAGACCAAGTTGAATCAGTCATAACATGAAATATGTAGGGTGCGTTAACGCCAGTGTAACGCACCTTTTAACTAGTTATCTAAACGCCAACGCGGGTATTGACAATGAGTGAGCTTATTCCGATCGATTTCTCCAGCTATGCAAATATTGTTGTGTTAACCGGGGCGGGGATTTCGGTAGCATCAGGACTGCCTACCTTTCGCAAAGAAGGCAGTTTAGGTGAAGACTCTTCCTTAAAAAAATATACATCGGTTCAGGCAGTCGAAGAAGATCCGGCTGGTTTGTGGCAGTACTTTAGCAACTTTCGGATAACTGCTTCCCAAGCTACCCCGAATGCAGCGTAGCTGAGAAAAGTTTTAAGGGGTAGGTACTCAACCATTATTGGTCAGACCTACCCCAATGCTACCAAAGTCTTGAGTCGAATTTAAAACTCAAAATTCAACACTTAATCAAGCACTAGCGTTGCTAGTAACTAACTTCTCACCTTTCAACATTCTTGAGGCTGCATCTAACAGCGAATCTTCCAGATAAGGCTTAGTAAAATAGCCACTTGCGCCTAATTGAACTGCCATTTGACGATGTTTATCTGCACCGCGAGAAGTTAACATTGCCACTGGCAAATGATTTAATTCTGGGTCTTTTTGCAGGCGGGAAAGTAATTCTAAACCATCCATTCTGGGCATTTCAATATCACAGAAAATGATATCGCAAGGTAGACCAGATTTTAGTTTATCCCAAGCTTCTTGACCATCGCGTGCTTGTTCAACTCGGTAGCCAGTCTTATTAAATGTCATGGACAACAATTCCCGAACAGTAATCGAATCATCGACAATTAATACTGTAGGATCTGACTTGGGTTGATCTGGTATTAAATTTGCATCTGTATCGGAAAGCCAGCCTTTAATGCCTTCATTGCGGATTAGTCCGAGTGACAGGTCAACTAATTCTAGTACATCAGCGATCGGCATAATTCGACCATCCCCTTGGACTGTAGCACCAGCGATGCCCAATGGTTTAGGAATTGGCCCTTCCAATTGCTTAATTACTATTTCCTGTTCGCCCAAAACTTGATCCACTTGCAAAGCAATTAAATTGTTAGGACTCCGCAAAACCACGATCGAAATTACATCTTCTTCTTTAGTCCCACCATACACACCAGCCCGACCTAATTGCCGATTGTAAGCCAACAATTCGCTGAGTGGTTTGAAGGGTAAAGTTGTATCGCGCCAAGGAATACAAGGGTTCCCTTCGGCATTAATTTGAACCCGATCTTTAGGAATATCTAAAGCATCTTCCACCCCGTCCATTGGGAAGGCAACTCTGGCTTTGTCACTCAAACAACAAAGTGCTTTACAAATACTCAAAGTCAGTGGTAAACGAATCGTGAAAGTTGTACCTTTACCTTGATTAGAATCAGTGGTAATAGTCCCCCGAATTTCGCTTAAAGACGTAAGAACCACATCCATTCCCACACCTTTACCAGAGAGTAAATCTGCTTCATCCTTGGTACTAAAACCAGGATGATAAATCAATTGGTAAATTTCTTGGCGGGTCATACTTTCAGCATCGGCGCGAGAAATTAAGCGTTTTTCGATCGCTTTCTGCTTAACTCGATCGACATTAATTCCCCCACCATCATCCGAGAAAGAAATTACCGTTTGGTTCCCTTGGTGGAAGGCTTTAATTGTAATCCTACCCATCGGAGATTTACCAGCTTTTTGGCGAACTTCTGGGGTTTCAATTCCGTGAGCGATCGCATTATTTACCAAATGTTTTAACGGATCGGAAAAATGTTCCAAAATCAATTTATCAATCAGCGTTTCTCGCCCTTCAATCTTGATTTCTGCCTGTTTACCAAATTCCGCCGCCTTATCACGCACATAACGAATTAACGGGAAAACTCGCTCAATTTCCCCAAAAGGCACCATTCTTGCCCTAGTTAAACCTTCTTGTAATTGAGTAGTAACTTGGCGGAACTGACGACAAACTTGTTCAGTTCCATCAGTCACAAATTCAATGTCAGCTGTTGATTCCCTTACCCGAACAATCAACTCAATCATCTCTTGGGAAATGGTGTGGAAAGAAGTAAATCGATCCATTTCCAAAGGATCGTAATCTACCGAATGATCGTTATGATTGGAATTCTCGTTATTAGATGAATCATCAGAATCGCTGTCATTATAACTCCTAAAACTAGAAGTGTAATAGCGATCGCGCCGCCTTGAAGCTAACAGCGAAGCTTCCAGCAAAGATCGTTCATACAAATCCTGCATCCTTGCCCCCACATCGCTGAGTTGCTGCACCTGCGTCAGCAAATTATCCAAAAATTGCCGTAACCTTTCCTGTTCCTGTTCTAAAGTATTCCGGTTTACCACCAATTCCCCAACCAAGTTACTCAGATTATCCATCTGTTTAACTGGCACTTTCATCGTTTGTTCCAGAATTCCTCTAGTCAAACGCTTCGGCGTTGCAGACTGGGTAGGTCTAGGTTTAGGCGCAGGCGAACCCGGTTTTTTATCCATGTCCACTAGCATAAATTCCAAGTCAGAAAAGTCAACATCATCTGACTTTTGACTCTCTACCGCTGCTACCGCCGCCGTCGCCGCTGCTGTAGAAATCGCTGGAGTAACACTTGGCGATTCATCACCCAACATTGCTTCCAAATCAGCAAAATCTAAATCATCACCTGCATCTACATTATTATTTGTCGCAGCAGCAATCGCAGGTTCTTCATCACCCAGCATTGCTTCTAAATCAGCAAAATTGGCAACTTCTTCGGTGCGGGCAGCTGGCGCTTCTTCCTCATTCAACAACGCCGTTAAATCGCTAAATTCATCTGTTCCGCCCACATCAGCAGCAAAATCAAAATCGCCAGCGCCATATCCTGTGTCTAATTCTCCCGGTAGTTCCAAATCAAAATTATCGAAACTATCCAAACTATTACTATCGAGATCCAAAGCGTTAGCTTCTAATCCATCAACATCAGCAAATTCTTCTGTTTGCTCAACACTTAACCCATCAAAATCAAAACTTTCATCTGTGGACAATTCGGCAAAACTTTCCGTTGTTTCCCCACTTAACCCATCAAAATCAAAGCTTTCATCTGTGGACAATTCTGCTAAATCTTGCCACACAGTAGCTTCTGACGTTTTCGGTATTTCCTCAGTTAACTGAGCATCCCAATCAAAACCACCATCATCAGAAATATCTGCCAATAAATTATCTGTTTTCAATTCTAAATTGGCGGTTAATTCTTCATCAAAATTGCCAAAATCAAAAGTTTCTTCGGCTGTTGGTGTTGACTCAAACAACTCTAAAGATGGTTCTGTCGAGTTGTCTGTTAACCATTCGATTTCCGGTTCTTCTGCCAGATAAGCACCTATTTCGTTGTCGAAATCTTGGATATTAGTGGTAAATTCATCGGCAGGCAATACATTTGCTGTGTTGTTTAAATTTGGGTTTTCAGTAAATGAATCGACACCAAATAAATCATCACCAAAATCGATGCTTTCCGCCGCAAAATTGCCGAAATCTTCTGTTTCCAAGACAAACAGATCTTCTAAAGTTCCAGTACTATTTGCTGTAATTGGAACATCCCAAGAAAACCGATCGTCTGATTGTTGGTTACTAGCTGAGGTATCTAAAGCAAAGGGATCAAAAGCATCAAAGGAGAAATCATCTACTGTTACAGGTATTTCTTGGTTATTTCCATTGGCGACTTCGGCGAACCAATTTTCGTTTAATTCCTCTGTTGTGGCGATCGCTTCTGGAGTTTCTTCGCTCCAAAATTCATCATTACTTGCACCAAAATCAAAGGTATCTGCTACAGATTCCTCCTCAGCAACTTCGCCATTCAACAACTCATTTGCTGAGGCAAAAAATCCAAAATCTTCTGTTAAAGCTGCTTCCGTTACTTCTGATTCACTTGTGGGAGAAGTTTCCATAGCAAAATCTAATATCTCTTCATCTGTATCGAACAGATTGGCTAAATCAAATTCTGCTTCAGGCTGAGAATCTGTGGCTGTTGTTGCTTCAGTAGTTTCGGTTTCCCAATTAAAATCTGCCTGGGTATCCCAGTCCAAAATCTCTAAAGAATTGTCGTAATTTACATTTTCTACCTCTTCTATTGTGGCCAAATCTGCTTCATCCCAACTATTTGCTGTTTCTCCTCCATCAAATTGGTCAATTTCTGCTGTTAAATTAGCTTCATTAATTTCTGTAATTTCATCCCAAGTTGCCGATTCTTCTGGTAAATCAGCAAATAGTTCTGTGAGATTATCTTCAGCTTCTCCTGATGTTTTTTCACCGAAACTATCCTTGGTCTCATCTAAACCCAAATCTGTTAAATTTGCGCTGCTAACTGAAGATGTTTCTGCTTCAAAGTCATCATTGAAAAAATCTAAAATGTCTTCATCTGTTGCTTGTTGTTCGGCAGAAATATCATCAAACAGATCGGCAAATTCGCTATCTGTTTCTAAGCCTATTGCTGTTTCTAAACCTACTGGTTCAACTTTAGTCTCGCTAAAACTTTCTTCTTGATGCCAGCTGTCGTCGAGGTCTACTGCTTCTTGAAATAGGTCTGCTAAGGTATTGAGTTCTTCGGCTCCTACCTCTGGGCCATGTCTGTCGGCAAATCTTGGATTTTTTTTGCTTTCTGGCGCATCCATCCGGGGGGTATGGTCTGCGATCGATCTAGTCGCTTTTGCTGTTCTCCCCAAATTAGATGTAGTTGTTAATGGCTCAGATTCAGTAAATTCTAATGGTTGAGCGAACAAGTCAGCATCTACTTCTTGTTCTGAGGAAATTTCTGCTAAATCAACATCTGCTTCACTGCTAGCTACTGACTCTTCGATGAATAAATCGTTAAAGTCTAATTCTTCTTCTTGATCAGGTATCACAGGTAAAAGTGCTAGCAATTGTTCGCCTACGCAAATTTGGGTGGCTTTTCCTGTCAAAACTAACTCTTGAGCCGCTTTAATTTCTTTAATGACAATGGGAGCTAGAGTTTGGCAGGTGTTTTCTTGATTAGCGATCGCACTTTTTGTCGTTTCAATTAAACTACACCAATTAGACAATTCAAAGTGATTGCCCATCTGCGCCAAAGTATCACAGCAACCTTCTAGTTGTGGGCGACTGTTGGGCCAAGCTGGTGGTTTAAACAATTGCAACATTTGCCGCAATTGCTCCATCACTTCCTGTTTAAATGTAGAAATTAACAACTCTTGCTGTGAATTCCTTTGCTTGGCTGCTGTGCTTACTTTAGCAGCCGAAGAACTTACTAATTTTTCTAAGTGTTGTCTGAGTTCATTAGAAACTAACTCTACAGATGCCATCACATTATTTGAGACATCTTCTGTTAAACCAAAAGGCCCTTGTAGCTGTTCTAATAGCTCTTTGAGAGCATCAAATACTCGCCAGAACAGAGACTCTAATTTTTGGTCTACTTGCACTGGCGACTCTTCAAGTAATTTAAAACAATCTTCTAAAAGGTGGGAGGTTTTCTGAATACTTTGCAAGCTCAACATTCCTGCTCCCCCTTTAACAGAGTGAGCAGCACGATAGACCTCCTTCAACAATTCTCGGTCATTAATTGTATTTTGGAGAGTCAGCAAACCCTGCTCAATAGTATTCAGGTGGTCTTTAGCTTCTTCAATAAAGTATCCCAGGATGCGCTGTTGTTGTTCTGGCAGCATAGCTCTGTTCCTCAATGAGTTGTGAGTTTTGAGTGTAGGGGTAATTCATGAATTACCCCTACACCGTTTTTATTTTTGGCAAAACTCAACTATCAAAAGTAATAATTGTCAGTTTTTCCTAGCGTTAATTTATTCAATATAGCCAGGTTAGAGAGAGTTTGTTTAGCGATCGCTTGCTTCTACACGGAAACGCTCCACAGAAGTTAACAAATTGCGTGCCACACCTACCAGATTTTGTAGTTGTCCTGACACCCGTTGTGCTTCTTGGGAGGTTTCTTGGGCGGTAAGTTCCACAGATTGAACTACCTGTGCTACATTGTGAGCCGCTTGAGTTTGCTGAACTGTATCAGCAGTAATCGATCGCACCAAAACATCAATTTGGTTAGACACTTGAATAATGTCATCCAAACTCCGCTTCGCTTGCTCGGCAACTTTTGTTCCTTCAATTACCTGCTGAGTACCTTCTTCCATTGCCATCATCACCGAGCCAGTTTCGCTTTGAATTTGCAAAACGATTTGCTCAATTTCCTTGAGTGCTTTTGCCGATCGATCTGCCAACTGTCGTACTTCATCAGCCACAATCGCAAAACCCCGACCCGCCTCGCCTGCTCTTGCTGCTTCAATGCTAGCGTTTAATGCTAACAAATTGGTACGCGATGCGATCGCCGCAATCAAAGCTACAATCTTAGCAATCTCCTGGGAAGACTCCGCCAACCGTTTCACCTTGCGGGTAGTTTCTGCCACAGTTTCCCGAATCCCCAAAATACTGCCCACAGTCCGTTCTACCGCATCGCCGCCTTTACGAGCCATTGCCGAAGCACTTCGTCCGACTTTTTCCGCCTCAGCCGCACTATCGGCTACTCTAGCAATCATCTCCGTCATTCCCTGCACCTGATTCAAGGTGACAGCCAACTCTTCCGCTTGGCGCAAAGCATCAGCCGAGAGTTGACGGGCAAATTTCTCGTTTTCCGAAGCACCTTTATTAACTTGTTTAGCCGCTTCAATTACCTTAACTACGATTTCCCGCAGGTTTTGAATTGTCAAGTTAAACGAGTCAGCCACCGCACCCAGCACGTCAGCAGTTACCTCAGCTTGAACAGTCAAATCACCTCTAGCGGCTCCTTCCACATCATCGAGCAAGCGAATAACTTGCCGTTGTAAATCTTCTTTTGCCTGTTCTTGTTCTTCCGCTTTCCGTTGTGCTTCGCTGGTTTGAGTCAGCATAATCCGAGTCATTTGGTTAAATGCTGAAGCTAATCTGCCCAGTTCATCTTCCGAGTAAACTGTAGCTTGGGCTGACAAATTGCCTTGAGAAACCGAATCAAATTGGTCTTGTAAATTTACGGTTTGGCGACGAATTTGCCGAGCCATTAACCCCCCAACGAGTATGGTAGTACCAAAACTGACTACTCCGGCGACTCCCGCCATTGCCAAACCTGTAAACTGCATTTGGGTGAGGCTTTCTTTACTTGGGGGACGGAAAGCCAGTTGTGAGCCTAAACTAACCGCAGCGACGGAAATTGCGGATACAATGCCTACTGTGATGGCGGAATAAGTGCGTTTGCGGGCTAGAGGAGCATTTTCAAAGAAAGCTAAAAAACCCTGATCGACAGTAACAGTTGGTTCTGTGCTGCCGCTGGCTGATGGGGGAACAAATATTGGGGGTTCTGTGGTGGGGAAATTATCATCATAAGTAAAGCCCGATGGATCGCCTGCATCAGTTAAGTTCGATCGCATTCCCCCGGTAGAAATTCCCCCTGTTATCCCAAAAGAACCCGTTTGCGGATGAGGTTCTAGGGCTGCTGAATCTTCCAAGTTGTCAAAATTAGGCAGATTCCCTAAATCATCATCAAATTCATCGAATTCTTGGAGAATATCATTGTTAACTCGCTGCCGGGAGCCGGAAACAGGCATAGCAAAAGTTGCATCATCGTCGTTTTCTTCCCCAAAAGCCACATTAAAGGCATCAAATTCGTCACTATTGGGACCTAGTTCATTGCCCAGGAGAATTGTTTCATCATCACCAACCACACCTCTAGAATAAGGCGGACGAGAATTTCCCTGGCTACCTGTTACTGGATGCCCAGAGGGAAAAGTCGGTTGTGAGTTTGACCAGCCAGGAGATTCTGAAGAGGGATATGCTATGTCTCGATCGTTGTACTCATTGTTGTACTCATTGTTGTATTCATTGCTGTATTCTTGGTCAAAAGCATCAGCTTGGGAGTCAAATGCCACTTCATCGCTATAGGCGGCTGAATCAGCACTAAATACGTAATTATTGGTTTCTGATTCTTCTTCTTGGTAGTAATTATCTTGTTGATTTGGATCTGGGGCGAACCACCCAGAGGATACATCTGCTGATTCTTGATCGAAGTATGTTTGTTCTGGGGAACCTACTGCAAAGGGATCGACAAACAGTTCTCCAGCATCAGCACCATTGCCGTTATCGTAGCCATTGACACTAGGATTAGTGCCAAAGGGGTTGTCATGCTCGAATTGTCCACCTCTGCCACTTTGATAGTTAGATGGCATGGAGGGAATATCATCAATATCGTCTAAACCCAGGTCATCTAAGCCAAAATCATTAGCTAGAGTAGCCCGATCGTGTTGATTCCATTCTTCATCTTCTGGCGGAAGATAATCCGCTCCATAATCCATTTCCCCAGCACCATTGGAACTTGAGGAATTTTCACATTCACTCAGGTAAGCCAAACCACTGTTGGCGTAATCAATATATTCTGGATTATCTGTCAGGGTCAACACATATTCATACTCTTCCCTGGCTGTATCAAACTCTCTCAGGTTGCAATAAATATGACCTCGGAGTAATCGAATACTGGGTTCCTCTGGGAACTCCGAAACGAGTTGATCGACAATTTCTGCCGCTTCCTCGTCTTTACCCTGCATATATGCTGTTTGAGCTTGTTGGTATTTCTGTGTGTGTGTGCTAAATGGCATTTGCCTCCTCCCGCTAAATGAGTACTGAGTGCTGAGTTAGAGTTAGTAGGAAATTATTTAGAGCGGGTTTTATACTCATAAATCATTTGCTGTTACCCAATAATTATTTACCAAATTTGTCTTTCCTGATTTTGAACTCAAGAATTGAATTGAGCTTTAAAGGCAGAAAGAAGAGTTATTAACTGAACTCTAAATTTCTCGACCAGAGTAGAATATCTGTTTTTTAGATCGGCACTCAACACTGCTCGAAAGAATTTTATGCTGCCCAGCGTGCCGATCGCAGAATCGCCACTTGGTCTAATAATTGCAGAGTTTTATTGTTTTGGGTGTCTAATACCCATTCACCCCGGAGAAAGGGTGCCATACTATCTGGTGCATTATTTGGCATTTGAAAACCTGTTTCTACATCCAACCAATCCATGCCCACAATCTGATCGACTGCCAAGCCTAGCATAGTATCTTGGTCTTCTATGGCAATCACTGGAATTTCTGGGCGGTCAGTATTTAATGATGTAGATTCTCCCAGGAATTGACCTAAATCAGCTACCCAAATCACTCTACCTCGAAAGTTGAGTGTTCCCAAAAGTAAGGGAGAGGCATTGGGTATGGGTGTAATTGTATCTGGTGTCCGAGAAATTACTTCTTTGATGCCGATTGCGGGTAAAGCTAATTCTGTGGTCGGTGTAATATAAAACCGCAGATGTAACTCACCTTCTGGGCTTTCTAATTCTTGAAATTCTGAACTTTGGTCTTGACCTTTTCCGGTTAAAAAGTCCGGGCTACCAACCATAATGGTTTTCCCTATCCTCTTAATAGTTGTTTAACTGTACCGATCAGTTCTTTTGGCTGAAACGGTTTGGCAATGTAGGCATCTGCACCCTGTTTCATGCCCCAATAGCGATCGAATTCTTCGCCTTTAGAAGAACACATCACTACAGGGACTTTTTGCGTTTTCGGATCGGCTTTGAGGCGACGGCAAACCTCGTAGCCGTTCATTTTAGGCATGACAATATCTAAGACTACTAGATCGGGACAACGACCTTGGATGAACTGGAGTGCTTCTTCTCCATCAGTGGCAACTGTAACGTTAAGTCCACTGCCACGTAAGAGCTCGGAGATCATCTCTCTTTGGGTAACGCTATCCTCTACCACTAGAACTGTACTCATAATTTTTTTACCTGACCTACTGATTTGCGTGCATTACATTACAGTAAAAATCTATCAAGCAATCAAGGTTGCCGCTTTCCACCTATCAATTTAGTCAAGTATTAGGCACCTTGGTTTAGTATTCCCCACTATGACCAACTTACATTCAAGTCGGAATTGTTGGTTAGTCCTATTTCCTCTTCTAACGCATCGATCAATAATTGGGTGGCTTTGGTTACATCGTTGTTGCTCTTACCAATATATTTCTCTACTAGCATCAGTAATTCCCCCTCGCCAAAGGGTTTGGTGAGGTAGTCAGTTGCACCTACCATCCTGGCTTTAACGCGATCGATAAAGCCATCTTTACCTGTTAACATGACGATCGGAGTTTGGCGAAAGGCTGTAGACCGTCGCAACATGGCACAAATTTCAAATCCATCTAATTCAGGCATAATAATGTCACAAAGAATTAGGTCTGGTTTCATCTGGAATACCAAGCTCAGTGCTTTCAGGGGATCGCTGATGGCAGATACAGCGTAACCATGTTGTTTGAGTGTTTGTTCCACAGCTTTACAGGTGGCAATCCCATCATCAATGAACACTACGCTGTGTGTCCCAGTTTTCGCCTCGGCTGTGAATTCTCCCGGCGCTGGATTGGTGCTGGGATTACTAGGATAAACTAGTTGCACCCAACCTTTTTTGATGTATGGGTAAATGGCTTTGGCAACTGGGTGGATTTGTCGATTTAGGTAACGTGCCAATTGCCGCAGGGAGTTTTGACCATCTGCCCAACTTTCCAGAATTCTAAAGGTGCGTGCTGGTAATTTTTGCTGTAAAAGTGACGATTCTACCAGCACTGGGCATTGTTCTGGGGATTGAATATGGGGATGAAATTGTTTCCACTCTTGTACCTGTTTCATAATTTGGGTGACAAGCGGGCCAATTTCCAGGGTGGTGAGTTGCGGGGCAAGGGCGGGGCCAATTTCAAAAACAAAGGAGCCTTGGTGTAAACTGAGCAGATCGAACAGGGTTTCCTGTACCATGCTTTGAATGATGTTCCTGCCTTGGGCTGGCGTGAGGACGTGAGTTTCTAGTAATGTCCACAGGTAGCCGTATTCGGGTGCATTGGTGGTGGCGATCGCAGGTACATACAGCTGATCTACGGCAGAATCCAACCGATAACGACGCAAATAATCCCGCAAGCGAGACAAACTGCTGTCGCTGTCTGCCGCGTAGGCAATTTGCCCATTGAGGAAAAATACAATCCAAAACTGTTCTGCTACTCGGAATTTTGAGTCACGAAACGCCTGTACTTCTAAGTACCCCGTTCGTTGACCTAATTCGATAAGTTGCAGAATACTACGAATATCAATTTCACTTAACGTTCCCTGCATGGAACTATAACGCTCTCCTAATAAAGTGTTTCTTACTAATTTCGTGCTGCTACTGAGTTTCCCAGCCCAAAAAATTATAAAAGTTACCCTTTAATTGTGGATGAGTATCTCCTAGAATTTGTTAAGTCTGGCTAATTTTTGGTTTACTTACCACACTTGAATGTCTGGCTAGTGCAGTATAGATATATTTAGTCTAGGTTAGAATTTAACGAAAGCTGTAAACTTTATTCGCCTGCTACTGTTGCCCTCTGGGTAAAGAGTGTGGAGTTGAAGTGACAAGTTTACAAAAATTAAACTTATGGTCCTCAACTCACAGTTCTTAACTTTACTTAGTGGTCATAAGTGCAGATAATCATGGCAGTTCGTAGGCAAAATTCACGGCTCTAGCGGTAAGGTGTTTTCATCTGCCGTTTCGCGCTAAATTTAACCAGTAGTCAAGGTTGATTCCGTTCGATGGGTTGGGTCGATTGAAGAGGGCGGGGAATATGCGGACAAGTCAATTCAATTTGTTTTATGAGCGTTGTCTGCCTAAACTAGGGTTAGTAGAAATAAATAATATCCGGTAAAGGTTTAGCCAAAGCTCGAACCTAGACACATCAAGAGGAATATAGGCGTGCTGTATCTAGCGGAAGTATTACAAAAAAAATCTGGCCCGTTCGGGGGCAATAAAACGGATCTGAAACTGCTGGCTTGTCAGCGAAGCGACAGTTGGAGTGCCATAACAGGTGATGAAGTAATTGCTCTTTCTCCTGAAGAGGGAAGTAAGTACGGTGACGGGGCACTGGTTTTAGTAGAACTCGGTGGCAATCGTCAGGTGCAGCGCATTAATCCGGGGCGAGATTTAGTGGGGATTCTGCAAAATTTCTCGCGGTTACAAGAAAAGTACAAAACTAAGGAAGAAGAGATTGAACAGTGGAAGGAGTCGCTGACTTACCAAGCTCATGAGTTGAACCGTCGAGAGATGGAAATTCAAGCTCGTCAAGAAGAGTTGGCGCAAATGGAGCAGGAGGTAGAGCGCTTTGAACAGCAAAGACAAGAAATTAATAGTTCCCGTGAGGAAACGGAGCGATTAAAGGAAGAAATTGAGCGAAATCGCTTGGAGTTGGAAGGCGCTTGGGCACATTTGAAGGGTGAACAAGAACGCATCAAAGAGTTGGAAGCTCAATATAAACCGCAAGCGGTACTCGACGAGCAGCAAGCAAGGCAAATTCAAGAGATTTTAGAAAGATTATCCCAGACGATCGCTTCTCCAGAACCAATTCGGGAAGAGCTAGGTTGGGCTTTTGAGGCACTCAATCAAGAACAAGCTATCTTAGATCAACATTGGCAACAGTTGGAGCAACAAAGAGCAGCGGCGACTGCTCTCCAAGAACGAGTCGATCGCCAAGCTAGCAATCTCCAAAGTCGTTGGCAAGAATTCTACCAAGCTCAGAGCTCTGTGGAGCAAGCAAGGGAGGCTTTAAAGATCCAACAAAATTCTTTATCTTTGAAGCAAGAATATGCTCAAAGATTGGGCGCTCGCTTGCGAAATCAAGATGATTTGTATCAACAAGTACAACGTTTGGCGGCGATGTCTTCTGAGGTGAAGATTAGCCAAGAAATGGATTTGGAAGCTTTAGAAAGGATGGCGATAGGAGAACTACAAGGAGTTGTCCAAAATCTGAAGTTGGAGTTGGATAAGGCGAAGCGTTTTGTGAGCGATCAAGAAGAAGAGTTGGAGTTAGAACGTCAGGCGATCGCAGAATTACAACAAAAGCTACAACAGGGTAATGACCAAGAACGTCAGCGCTTACAAACAGAATTAATAGATGAACAAGACCGTTACCAAATGTTAGAAGAAACTTTGGTTGGTCAACGTCGAACTCTTCGAGAAAGAGAGGAAATTTTCTCTCAACATCTGAAGGTGTTACGCCGTCGTCAAGGAATAGCTGATACTGGAGTAATCGATGGACAAAAAATTGATTTAGGGCCTGTTTTATCTCAGATCGAATCTGTTCGTCAACAACTGGCAGATGAGTTACAAAGCTTGGAACGGGAAATTGAGCAAATGCGCTCTAGTATTGGGCAAGCTCAAACAATGGTGGATGCTCAAGTACAGCAACAGGAAAATCAACGCCAAGAGTTACAAAGCAGCGAACAAAATACCCAAAGTCAAAAGGCTTTTTTAGCAGAATCTTGGGGCAAAGTACGACTCTATGAGGAACTTTTGCAACAGATTCAAGATAAAGTTAACGAAATGCGGCAAAAGTTAGAAGCGATCGCTGGTCTGCTTAATCATGTCCAAGAAGTTGGCGATTATCAATTTCATGGCATCGCTGAAATGCGAAAAATTATCTATAATTTGATACCTAGTGAGTTACAACAATTGGCAGTCTCCTAAGATTTTGGATGAGAGGATTTTAGATGTTAGATTGAGGTTTTAACCAGAATCTAAAGTCTAGACTCTTTTCAAATAAATCCAGTCGTTTTCTACTTGGGCGATCGCACCTCCGGGAAATGGATCGCTACAAGAACGATTAGGTGCCCTAATTAAAGCTGTTATTTTTTCTATTTGCTCAAAACTAGGAGCAAATCCTAAATTTTGCTGTAAGAATTGTCGCATCACTCGCCTTTGAATCGCTAAAGATGTAGAGCGTAAAATTGAACGATTTATCTGCGGAATAGGAGAGTTAGAAGTAGCTTTTTGCAGGATTTCTTGAGCAGTATTTTCTAAAAATTCTACTTCTGCTTGCAGGATTTCCGCTGTTTGAGATAGGGCTTTTTCCACTTGGGGATTAAAGTTTTGTTTTAAGTAAGGGATTAATTCTAATCTGATGCGATTTCGCTTATATTTTAACTCTTCGTTAGTAGAATCTGACCAAATTGGTAGTTGAAAATCTGCACAAAATTGGGCTGTTTCTGGGCGAGTAATTTCTAACAGTGGGCGAATTAATTGGATTTTTTGGGTTAAAGATCTTTGCCAAGTTAAACTTTGTAATCCATCTGCACCACTACCACGAGTTAAGTTGTAGAGTAGGGTTTCGGCGCGATCGCTCGCTGTATGCCCAGTAACAATATAATTGTAATTATGCGTTTGGGCAATATTTATTAATGCTTGATAACGCCATTCTCTCGCTGCTGCTTCACTCTTTAATTCTTGGTTTGTGATTTGTAAATAAAAGGGTAATTGCCAATTTTGGGCAAGTTTTTCTACATGATTGGCGTTAGCTTCTGAGTCTTTCCGCCACCGATGATCGCAATGACAAATTGCTAGTTTCCATTGCCATTTTGATTGTAAGTCTATTAGTAATTTGGTTAAACAAAGGGAGTCTTGTCCCCCGGATACTGCGATTAATATGCTTTGGTTTTTGGGTAATAGTCGGCGTTGTCGCAAGGTGCGATGTATTTGTGCGTGAATGGGTGTCCAAGGTTGGGAGGAAAGCATTTAAGAGGTTTGAACCGCAAAGAACGCAAAGGACGCTAAGAAAGAGAAAGAGTTAATTTTATTGATTTGGGAAATAGCTTTTTTTGAACCGCAGAGGCGCAGAGGACACAGAGGAAGAGGAAGAGAAGAGTTAGTTTTCGGTTTCTTTCATTTGTTTACGAAGATCATCTAGTGGAGAAGGTGGTTGTTTAGGTTCATCTGGGCAAAATTCTAGGGTTATTTTCATCCTTACTTTCCCTTTTTGCCAATCTCCCCCTGGTTGTAATACTTCACATTTCACTCCTTTGTTTAGCCACTGTTCTATCCTTTGATCTCCCGGATTTCCTATGAGATGTCTTATTACTTGTTCTTCAAATAGCTCTACTTTTAGCATTTGTTGAGGTATAACACCTATTCTAATTACATTAAAATTCTCAACTGAGACTACATCGTTTTTGTTAAGTTCCTCAAAATTATCCATTTATAACACTCCTATTTTATTTGAGATTGAACCACGAAGACACGAAGGGCACGAAGGAAGATGAAGAGAGAAGAGAAGAGTTAGTTTTCGGTTTCTTTCAATTGTTTACGAAGATCATCGAGTGGAGAGGGTGGTTGGGTTTGTTCGTCTGGGCAAAATTCTAGGGTAATTCTAATTTTTCCTTTTTGCCAATTTTTGCCAGGTTTCAAAATTTTACAATCTATTCCGTTCTCAAAGAAACCTTTGTAGCCTTCAGTACTCAAGTATTCCTTGAGAGATTTCAGTAAATCTTCGGCTGTAAAAGTGCGACGACCACCCAGAATTTTTTCAGTAATTCCAGATACAATGTCATTTTCTAGGTCTAGGGGTTCAAATTTATTTTCCATAACAGTAGTTTAGGTATAATTTAATTAATGAACTACCACATAGGCTGTTTATTATAATTGATTTACCTGTCATTTAGTAATTTTTTATTAATTCCTAACTAAAAGCTTTTTAATTGCTCTAATCAAATCCACAGGTTCAAATGGTTTAGTAATATAAGCATCTGCACCTTGCTTAATTCCCCAGTAATGATCGAATTGTTGATCTTTACTTGTACACATAATTACTGGTATATATTTATCCTTAAATTGTGTCTTGATCCAACGACAAAGTTCATAACCATTCATTCTAGGCATAACAATATCAGTTATTACTAAATCTGGACATTGAACCTGCATTTTTTCCATTGCTTCAATGCCGTCACCTGCTTCAATAACGTTTATACCTTTACTTCTAAGTAGTTCTGAAACCATAACCCTGACTGTAGGGCTATCATCGACCAGTAGAATTGTAATCATAAGGAGCTTACACTTAGCTGAACGTTAATCAGCTTTTTAGGATTTAATTTACGCCTTAGTCAGTAAGAGGGATCAGCTTTTGCAGCTAGGAAGACAACTGCGCTCAATTCTCGGTGACAGCTAATTAGCAAATTAAATACACAACTTTCTAGAATAACTCACAAATATTTAAATTATTCTATATTTCTGCGTAATTTTGCATAAATTTGCAAAAGGTTAGCGACCAGCTGACAATTAACAATAATTGAGTGCCGATCGCTTAAACTTGAAGATTAGAAGAACCAGCCGTAGCTGTGTAAACCTTTACCTAGCAAGTTAACTCCTAAGTAACAAACCCAGACGACAACAAAGCCTGTAGCTGCTAAAATTGCGGGTTTTCTCCCTTGCCATCCACGAGTAATTCGGGCGTGTAGGTAAGCTGCAAATACTAACCAAGTAATTAATGCCCAGGTTTCTTTCGGGTCCCAACTCCAATAAGAACCCCATGCTTCATTGGCCCAAACAGCCCCAGCTATGATCCCTATTGTTAACAGCGGAAATCCTAAGCCAATTACTCGATAACTAATATTATCCAATATTTCGGCTAAGTTCAAACGTTGGGGCGAAAGTGGTTCGACTGTTGTTTCTTTTGCTGCCGTTTTGACTACCTCTAAAACCGCTGTTTTACTGTTGCTGTTATATTGAATTTCGCTACTGATGGCAGCAGTTTGTTCGACTTTACCACCTGCGGTTTGTGTTACTAAATCTCCGTAACGACGCAGTTGATAATGGTTGTTCCGAAAGCCCCCTGTACCTACAGAACTGCCTCGCAATTCGATGTTTTTTCCTCTGGTGAGAACTAAAAATGCGATCGCTAATAACGACCCAACCATCAAACAAGAATAACTCAACATCATGACGCTGACGTGCATCATTAACCAGTTTGATTTGAGTGCGGGTACCAAAGGTTCTGCGGTTTGCATTTGCGCGGGTAAAGACAATGCAGCAAACGCAGTTATCGCCATCGCTACAGGTGCGGTGACAACTCCCACCAACCGACTACGACTCATATTTTCCGCGATTAAATGAATTGTGGTAATTCCCCAAGTCAGGAAAAATAGAGATTCGTAGAGGTTGCTTAAGGGAAAATATCCCGCTTCTATCCAGCGTGCCCCCAGTAAGCAGGCGATGCTCATGTTGGCTACAGTCATCCCCGCTGTTCCCAATGCTGGTAAAACCGGAATATTGGGAAATGCTGCCCCACCCCAATAAACCAGCATGGTAATGAATAAAATCGCAAAACTGGTGTTATCCAACCAATTCTGGAGTAAAACCAGATTCATAAAAGTGTTCTCCCCCATCTTGTCTTATCTGTCGCTGTATTAATTCTGGCAGCTTATTACCACAAAGATATAAGGGACTGGGAAGAAGAGGTGGGTTCGGTTAGGGGAGGTAGGGAGGTAGGGAGAGTTCTTGGCTTCGTTTTTTGAGTTTTGAGTTAATAAACTTCCCCATCCCCCCATCTCCCCATCTCCCCATCTCCCCATCCCCCCATCTCCCCATCTCCCCTACTTCGGCGGCGCATTAGGCGCTGGCAAAGTTCCTCCTTCGTTGACTTTTTTCAACTTCACGAAAATGTCGAAGCGGCTACTGCGTTCGTCGCTGACTGCTGCGGTAACGCCTATTGCTTGCATGGGAGAAAGCTGATTTCTCAGGTTATTTTGAGTAGTTATATCGGGTGAAAGTCGCAATAGAAAACTCAGCAAGTTAGCTGTAGTATCTACCCCCATTCGTTCAATATCTAGGAAAAAGTGACCGTTATTCGGTTTAAGTTCTGAAGGAACTGTGCTGCGGAATAATTCGTTTTGAGTTAGATTGTTTTTGGGTCGAGGCAGAATTTCTTCTGTGATTGGTGCGCCTAAAGTTAGAAAGGCAATATTGCCATCTAACCAACCTTGAGAAATTTTTACTCCTAATTCTGGAGAGACTAAATTAACTACTGGTTGATTAGCTAATTGACTTTTTTCAGCTTTAAATTTGTATTTATCACTCATTATTTCATTGAGTTGTGCCAGGTTTTTTTCGGCAGTTTGGCGATCGCTAGTTTTCACCATAAACACCACACCTGGGCCAATATTTGGCGATTGAGAATTTTCTTGATTTGCTGGCTTTGCCGGAATTAATGATAAAGAAAATTCTCCTCCCATCCAAGAAACCAAATCTTGCTCTAAATCTAGCCCAGTGAAACTTTTTACCGCACTTCTTAACTCCTTTGGTTTAAAAGGTGTCATCGGATTTGATTCGGCACCTTGGACATATTCTTGCCAAAACAGTTTGAAGTTTCCGCCCGAAACCATCATTAAAGTATTAGCTGGTAATAGTTGAGGCATCGTTCCAGCATTATTGGTTATTTGGTATTTCCTTTGACTATTTGGTTTTAACCAGGAAATATTTTTAAACCTAATCCCTTGAGATTCTAAAATAATATTTGATGCCAAACCTTGCTGTTGTTGAATTTGTGCTAATCCTTGGGGAGAAATTTCCTGCCCCGGGATGTTTGCGGCTACTGCGGCGGCGGGAATATTCACATATAATTTAGCAAAAGATTGGTTGTCAGCGATTTTTTGCAAAGCTTCGCTGTAACCTGGAGTGTTGGCTAAAGATGCTCCTCCTTTGTGGGTATCAATTACTCGATCGATCCCTCTACTATCTGTACTAATTACTAAAAATTGCCCATCAATAACGGCTGTTGAGTAACTTTCATCCTCATTTACTTTGGTTTCTTTAATCGTCACACCTTGATATTCCCGTTGAGTCCACTGATTTTTATTAACCGGACTTTGGGGTTGTTCTAATATTTGTTTTGCCTGAAGTGGGTGATCAATTGGTAATACCATCACCACTGATTGTTTTTCTGGTTCTGGCGCTTCTGTTTCCGAATTTTCTGATTCTGTGGCAGGGGTAATTTGTTTAGTAAGTTTCCCCTGGGAGGTTTTTTTCGGCGGTGACAAAAAAGCTATAGTTACTTGTTGACCTAGCCAAGGTTGGATATGTTGCTGATAATTGTAACCATTGGCAGTGAGAAAGCGCGAGCGCAACTTCGCTAAACTTTGCTCAAAACCAGCTTGACTTTGTGAGGTACCAAACTCGCGCAACTGTTGCCATTGTCGCTCATTTGTCGAAACAGATAACGCCATTAAAGCATCTTGGGGAATTATTGCAGCACCTACAGGTAAGTTTTCCTGCATTGATTTTTCCTGCATTATTACCCAGTAAGCAGCAACACCGCCATTAATAATTGCGGCGATCGCAGCTACAGTTAGGATTAGAGAAGATTTATTTTTTTTCCTCATTATCAAGAAATTCCCACTGCCGACAAAGCTTGGGATTTTTACTTCAATAGAATCGGCTTATCCTGATAATGTTACCATTCCCAAGCCAAAGTCATCCCAAAATTGGTGCAACAAGGCTCCAAGACTCCCCGGCTCCAAGGTAGAAGGAATGAAAATCTAAAACCTAAAATCTATCAGCCAATGACTCAACAACAATCTTCGGTAATTAACTTGAAACAATTATACCAAGCTGGCTTTTACGCTTGCACTCAAACCCAAGCAAAATTCCTTCGTCAATGTATTTAGATTCCCAAAAATTTGGTTAAGAGATTGTATATTTGGTGTAGCTGTTCGAGAAATTTCCCTATATTTATAACTTTAAAAAAATCTTATATTTAGAATCATTTCTTTAATGGATCTTCGTAACTTTTTATACATACTGTAAGCAAACCTGGTAATATATACACATAAATAAGTATTGTTCATTCTAGAGTGCAACTACCAAACAGGAACACAAATGTGAGATTTTGAGGTAAAAGTGATGAATGGTAGACTACAGTATATTGATATAGCCAAAGGTTTAGGAATTTTATTGGTGGTATTTGGTCACAACGAGATTGTATTAAACGAAAAAGGAGAATTATTCAACATAATATATTCCTTTCATCTGCCATTGTTCTTCTTTATAGCAGGATTGTTCTTTAAGGTTAATGGCAAAATAACAGAATTAATGCTGGTCAAATTTGACTCACTTATCAAACCATATTTAGTGACATTGATGATAGTGGGAGCCATTTATGTACCGTCGCATAATTATTCACCAATAAGATATCTCGCTGGACTCGTTTATGAAACTGAGAATACAATTCTTGCTGAATGGGCTCCTTTGTGGTTTCTCCCACATCTTTGGGCTATTTTCATATTTTCCTGGTTGCTTATAAAGGTAACTAATCTGTGTGAAATTAACAAATTATTGCAGATTTGTGTGATGTCATTTGTCCTATTAATAGGAATACTCAGTATTAATTGTTTCTGGGAAATTCCGATTGATAATACAACTATTCTGGACAAAATTTTTAGCGAACATTTACTGCGTGGTCTTCCTCTTAGTTTGGATATCCTGCTAATTAGCTTATTTTTCTTTTTGTTAGGATTTATGCTAAAAAAACAGGTTTTTGATTTCCAGGTTAAAAACCAATATTTGGCATTGAGCTTGTTCGGATTTTGGTTTTGCCATTATTACTTTAACTATACAATGGATCTGAGTGAAAGAAGATACGACAATCTGCTAATATCTACCTTAGAGGCAATTTGTGGAATATATATTGTCTTATGTTTTTCTAAGTTAATTTCCCAATATAAAGCCATAAGAGAGACACTTTCATACATTGGTGCTGGAAGTATGTTTATTTTAATATTCCATGAATTCTTTCAATTGAAAGCATCGGGTTTATTATCCAAGATATTTCATGATTACACCTACTTCAATAACGTTAGTGCCTTCATTATTGCTTGTGCAATTCCTTTACTTATTTGGGAGTTAGTCAAAAAGAATGACTACTTAGCCCTGCTTTGGTTGCCGTTAAAAAGTAACAAAATTCTCAAAAAATTTATAGCAGAGAAGCAAAAGAAATCGGAAGTTTCTTTCTGAGGCACCCTACGATTTTGCTAGGAAAAAATAGAGGAATTACGCAGAATATTTAAATGTAGTGTCAATTCATGAATTGACAGTACATTTAGAATTTTTCCGACTGACTGCGTAAGTCCTGAAATAGATGAAAAAAAACGATCGCGCAGTAGCCTAAGAGACAGTTTGCGCGATCGTACTTACTCGGATTTTGCCAAAAGTTAATCGATTTTCGTAGCGTATTCGCAGAAACCTAATCTCTGTCTTCTGGACAATAATATTGAGGTGCTACTTTCAAAGTAATTTCTATATCCTGCTTCCGCGCATTATCACGAGTTGAGTTACCGGAAGGATTTCGGCTTAACTCTCCTATATCCTCAGTTCGGATTTCCTCAACAGTTTTACCTGCTTCCAATCGCTTACATACTGATTCAGGATCGGAAGAACTGGACGAAAGCATATTTCTCACCCTTTCATCTGGATAAGTTTCCGCCAACTTCTCATATTGCGCTGCATATTCAGAAGAACCAAGTCTTTTTCTGCGAACAGGAACACGCTGCGCCGTTCGAGTTACAGATCTTGTTACTGTTCTGGGAGTACTGGAAGTACCACCACACAACCTTGCCAAGTCGAGAGTATTTCCCTTACTAGTAATCATGTGACATGGTAAATCCCACCTTGAAGTTTCCGTGATGGGAAAACCATATTCTGTTTGAATTTGGGCTAGTGCTGGTAAAGGTTGTAGCGCTAGAGTTAATAAGGCAAACTTTAACAACTTGGACATACAAAAAACCGAACTAGAGTGTCACACTCTTAGAATTCCCGGTTGCATCTCTGCGCTAACAACTTCATCAAATCTTCTTAAAACTGCTTAACGTAATGGACCTTTACCAAATGGTGCGTTACGCTGCGCTAACGCACCCTACAAAATTTGTTTTTTGTTAGTGGTTGATAAACTGTATCTTGTTGCTGATAATTACGCCCCAAAGTCACCGTAGGGTGTGTTAGCGTAGCGTAACGCACCATTTGGAATAGAAAATGTGCTTTTTGTTAATGGCTGATAAACTGTATCTCGTTGCTGATCATTACGTCCTAAAGAACTTATTGCAGCTTGTAAAGTTTCTACTTCCATGCAAGTACCACCTTGAGCACCTGCCATTGTGGTAATATGTTCTTCCATCAACGTCCCACCAATATCATTACAACCCCAAGTTAAGGCAGTTGTTGCACCTGCTAAACCAAGTTTTACCCAACTCGGTTGATGGTTAATAATCCAATTTCCTAGAAAAATTCTCGCTACCGCAGTTAGTAAAAGTGCATCTGACAAAACTGGTTGATCTCTTCCAACTCGGCGGCGTAGTGGCTTCGGTGCTTCTTGTCCCACAAAA
This sequence comes from Floridaenema aerugineum BLCC-F46, assembly GCF_041929345.1. Classification (NCBI taxonomy): domain Bacteria; kingdom Bacillati; phylum Cyanobacteriota; class Cyanophyceae; order Aerosakkonematales; family Aerosakkonemataceae; genus Floridanema; species Floridanema aerugineum. The sequence continues at coordinate 34,088 of NZ_JBHFNQ010000028.1, read as the reverse complement.
GGCAAAAGAATAAATTCAGTAAAACCAATCAATCCTTTTTCTTTAGCAGTTTGTTGCAATTTTCGTAATAAACTAAAATGCTTGATTTGCTGTTCGGGTTTTTCAATATGTCCCGAAAGCATGGTACTAGTTGTAGGCAATCCTAATTTATGTGCAGTACCAATAATTTCTAACCAAGTCGCAGTATCAATTTTTTCAGGACAAATTACCTTTCGGATTTCATCATCTAAAACTTCCGCAGCGGTTCCGGGTATTGAACCAACTCCCGCATCTCGCAAAGCGGCGATTACTTCAGTATATGTTAATCCATCTTCTCTAGCAATAAATTGTACTTCTTGCGGGGAAAAGGCGTGTAAATGTAAGTCGGGAAATGCGTTTTTAATGCCTTTAATTATGTTAAGATAGTAATCTAAAGAAGTGCCATTAAGTTTAGCTTTGGGGTTAAGTCCTCCCTGCATACAAATTTCGGTAGCACCTCTTTGGATTGCATCAGTAGTTTTTTCTAAAATTTGATGTAAATCTAACCAATAAGCGCCTGTTTCTCCTTCGTCGCGGCGAAAGGCGCAAAAACTACAATGCTGTTCGCAGATATTGGTAAAGTTAATGTTGCGATTAATGACGTAAGTTACTGTGTCTCCGACTTGGCGTTTTCGCAGTTCGTCAGCAGTTTCACGAATAGCAGCAATAATATCTGCGTCTGTTTGCTGCAAAAGTAAAATTCCTTCTGCTTCTGATATATCGTAACCTGCGAGGGCGCGATCGAGAATTGCATCAACTGTTTTAGTAATCATGGCATATCTTCTGGAGATCGGAACTTCTTTACTGAGATCAGCGCACTCCTGAGCGGAGCCTGGAGTTTCTCTTTCCATTTGTTCAACCAGGGAACGAGGTGAAAGGAGGTAGAACCTCCATTGCTGCAAGATCTAAGTTTATTCATTTTGACCAAATCCTAAGCAGGATACAAGCCCTAGACTTAACTTGAGCAGAAAAAGCAGTTGAATCTAGGAAGATTTATTTTGATTTTGCTCTCGGATCGCGGCGACGACGACGATACCAAGTTGCGCCACCTACTAGGATTCCAGTTAATGCCAATGCACCAAATAAAGGTAGAATATCACCTGTTCTAATGGCTTGTAAACCCGAACTTCCTAATAGTACAAAGGGTAAAATTCCGGGAACTGTGCCTAAAATTGTGCCTAAAAGATAGTCACGAAACTTAATTGAAGTTAAGCCAGCAGCAAAGTTAACTAATCCGTAGGGAATAATGGGTAATAAGCGAATGGCAAACATATAAAATAAGCCACCTTGACGCATTTGAGCATCCATTGCTTCCCCTTTTCCTGCGAGTTTGCGGGCGACAAATTCTCTGCCAGAGGTGCGGGCAAAAATAAATGCTACTATCGCTGCAACTATTGCGCCAATGCTTGTCCAAAGTGTACCTAACCAAGGGCCAAATATTGCGCCGCCTGTGAGGTTTAATGCTGTGGATGGCATGACTAAAATGGTGGCGATCGTATAAATTAGTATGTAAATTATTGGTGCCCAAATTCCAGCTTGTTTCACCCAAAGTTGTAATTGATTTGGGTTAATTCCACCCAATAAGTAAATCGCCAAACCTGTCGCTACTAGACAGATTAAGGTCAATAAAAAAATACTGCTTTTCCAATTCAATTTACTACTCCTTGTGAATAACTATATGACTTTTGGGAGTAATTAGTTCTGTTTGTGATTCAATACCATACAATTCTCTTACTAAATAAAGTGGTCGATTTTTGACTTCTTCATAAACTCGACCTAAATATTCGCCAATAATTCCTAGCGTTAATAATTGAATGCCGCCCAAAAAAAGTACAGCTACCATTAATGAAGCATAACCAGGCCAATCAACTCCATAAATTAAGGTACGAATTACTAAGAATGAGGCGTAAAGGAAGGAAATTAAAGAAATAACGAAACCTATATAAGTCCAAATTTTTAAAGGTAATAAACTAAAAGAGGTAATGCCATCGATCGCCAAGTTCCACAGTTTCCAATAATTCCAAGTAGTTTTACCTTTTAATCGGGGAAGGCGATCGAACATTACAGACGTTTGTTTAAAACCTACCCAAGCAAACAAACCTTTCATAAATCGCGTTCTTTCTGGTAATTGTTTCAAGGCTTCTACTACTTTACGATCTAATAAACGGAAGTCGCCTGTATTAGAAGGAATGGGAACGCGACTCATTTTACCAATTGTGTTATAAAAAGCTAGAGCAGTAAAGCGTTTTAGCCAACTTTCTCCTTGGCGCGATCGCCTAGTCGCATAAACCACATCATAACCCAATCGCCATTTATCTACCAATTCACCGATTAATTCTGGCGGATCTTGTAAATCAGCATCGATCGGAATTACTCCTGCACCAACAGCGTAATCAATCCCAGCAGTCAAAGCAATTTCCTTACCAAAATTGCGAGACAAATTGACTACTTTAATCGCTGGATTACGGTAATGATGGTCTATCAAACATTTAAGAGTATTATCCCTACTGCCATCATTTACACAAACTATTTCATAAGTACTTCCCAACCGTTCCAGTACCGATTCTAAACGTTGAAATAGATAATCAATATTCAATTCCTCATTGTACAGAGGCACTACTATAGACAGTTGTGGAGGATTAGTGCGATCAGCCATGGTAAACATCTCTAGAAAACAGTCTTTGTACCGAAAATTCCCAGCATCAGCCAAGTAATAATACTTGATTAGCTCATCAATTTTAATCACCTTGAACCTTAATAACCAATGTCACTATACAGGCAGTACCTCTTTATCTAATAAGTGATGATTCCGAAAAAAAATAAACAATACGACTAAATAAAATAAGAATATGAGTAAATAAAAACTGGAGAATCTATCTTTATACAGATTTTTGTTAGCCTCATGAAAATTCAGACTAAAAACTGCAAATTATCTTTGTCTTCTATCCTCTAAATTGTCGCAAGAGGAAAAAAAGTAGCATTGTGAACCTGGATTGGTTTATCGTTAAAGTCTGAATTCGTATTTTTGGATAGTTAAAATCTGGCTCTAATGAATATTAGCCAATCTAGTTTACTGGTAACAACACCTTCAGGCGCTTTGGTAGTTCCGGCTTTACCACCTGCGCCTGTGTTTGTGGGGGGTGAGTCGCTGTTGTTTTCCTTGGTTGTTCCGACTTATAACGAAGGGAAAAACATTAAGCGGCTAATTAAACAATTGTGCCATTTGCTCGATGAAGTGATGCCGGGACTTTATGAGCTAATTGTGGTGGATGATAATAGTCCCGATCGTACTTGGGAATTGGCAGCACAGTTAATTTCGGAGTACCCACAATTGCGAGTGATGCGACGAGTGGAAGAAAGGGGACTTTCAACAGCGGTAATTCGTGGCTGGCAAGTGGCGAGGGGATATGTTTTAGGAGTGATAGATGGCGATCTTCAGCATCCCCCAGAGTTATTGTTGCAGCTTTGGGGAGAAATTGAAGGGGGGGCAGATTTAGCGATCGCCAGTCGTCACGTAGAAGGCGGTGGTGTGAGTGAATGGAGTATTACTCGGCGGTTTTTATCTCGTGGCGCACAACTTTTAGGATTAGTTATTTGTCCAGAAGTGGTAAGTCGAGTTTCTGACCCCATGACAGGTTATTTTTTAGTACGTCGCGCCTGTGTTGCTGGTCGAGAAATGAATCCTTTGGGTTATAAAATCCTCATTGAAGTGTTAGGTAGAGGAAAAATCCGTTGGATAGCTGAAGTCGGCTATGTTTTCCAAGAACGCCAACATGGTGAAAGTAAAGTTACCGGAAAAGAATACATAGAATATATTCAACATTTGCTCAGATTGCGCTTTTCCCTTTGGCCTGTGGGTCGCTTTTTGCGCTTTGCTATAGTCGGTTTTAGCGGCGTATTTGTTGATATGCTAATGCTTTACTTTTTAAGCGATCCAAGCACTTTAGGTTGGGGGTTAACTCGCAGTAAAATCATCGCTTCCGAGTTAGCAATTGTGAATAATTTCCTGTGGAATGATGCTTGGACTTTTGGCGACATCTCCCGAAAACAAAGAGGCAACCGCCAACGTTTCCAAAGGTTTTTAAAATTCAATTTGGTTTGTTTAGCAGGACTAATTTTAAATGTGTTACTGCTGAATTTGTTGTATAATATTTTTGGCTTCGATCGCTTACCCTACGGTCGCTATGCAGCAAATTTCATTGCCATTGGAATAGTAACTTTCTGGAATTTCTGGATTAACTTAAAATTAAGTTGGCGAGTCACAGCAGTAAATAAATAATCAGGTTCGTTGTAAGCACTTCAGTGCTACCTCTTGGTTCGTTGTGAGCACTTCAGTGCTTCCTCGCTTAAGCGGAAAAGGACTAAAGTCCTCACAACAGACCTATTATTTATTTGCCTAAAATGCTGGGATTTCCTGTATCATAAAACCCAGCGACACAAGCAATCATTAAAGTTGCTAAAGTGCCAACAAATAATGCTTTCCAAGCGACTGAGGAAATATCTTTGCGACGCGAAGGTGCTAAAGCAATTGTACCACCGACGAAGATGCCAATTGAGGCAATATGAGCAAACCCACTTAAAGCATAGCTGAGGATTAGGATAGTGCGATCGCTAATTTTTCCCGCCTCCGCTGCTTCTGCTAAAGCTAAGTAACAAGGAATTTCTGTTTCTAACAATCTCCTTCCAATAATTACCGAAGCTACCCAAGCTTCATCCAAGGAAATTCCCGTTAATAAAGTCAAAGGAAAAAAGATTACTCCTAAAATATTTGGTAATGTGGCTAACCGAAAAAATTCTCCGATAAAACCAGGCAAAGTAGCCAACCCTGCAAATACTTGATTTCCTAAAGAAACTAACCCTAAAATTAAAATTAATATGGCTGCAATAGAAACAGCCATTTTCACCCCATCAAGTGTACCCAAAATTGCGGCATCCATTGGACTAACTCGTTCAATTAATTCTCCGGCTACTGTTTCTGTTGGTACTTTTTCCGCCTCATTTTCCGGCTTCTTTTCTACAGGTACTCCTCCGGCTGTCAGAGGAATTTCCGTTTCTGGTACTAAGATTTTAGATAAAACAAAACAAGCGGGTATCGCCATAATTGATGCTGATACCAAGTGTCCTAAAATATTGGGAAATACAGGTTTCAGGAAACTCACATAAATTGCTAATGTGGAAGAAGCAACAGTCCCAAAACAACAAGATAAAATGGCGCATAATTCGCTGCGTGTCATTTTGGGAATATAGGGTTTAACGGCTATAGCTGCTTCAATTCCTACAAATATATTGGCTGCACCACTGAGAGATTCTGCGCCACTTAATCTCATGGTTTTGTAGAAAATTTTTGCGAAAAAGTTGGTGATAATTTGAATTATTCCCAAGTTATAAAGTAATGCTATTAAACCCGAAAAAAATATGATTGCTGGCAGGGCACGAAAAGCGAAAATATAGCCTAAATTTACATCTGCTGGTCTATTTGGTAAAGGGACAATGTTTTTGCCAAAGACGAAATTTGCTCCTACATCAGCAGCTAAAAATACGCTGTCTAATAGGCTACTAAATATTTCTAAAGCTGTTCTAGTTAGGGGAAATTGAAATACCAAAAATCCCAAAATTAATTGTAAAAATATGCCGCCTACTATGACTCGCCAAGGAATGATTTTGCGCTGTTCGGAAAAGAACCAAACTATGAGACAAAATCCCCATATTCCCAAAAAGGAAATTAAATTAAGGTAAATCGGATGAGACATTTCCAAGTTATAAATAATGTTGTTCAATCTTTTTTGATTGTTTCTGGGACACCTATTGGGGAAAGATTTGCGATCGCTCTTAAATTTTGACGGCGCAATAATTCCATAAAATCTAAGGTAGAACGCCCTTCAATTTGCGCTACCGCATCGATCGCACGGATTAAACTTTGGGCAGCTTCGGTTTCCGAATAACCCCGACGAATTGCCACTTTAATAGCAGCTTCATCGGCAGAAAGTTGAGTTTGAGAATTGCGATTACTCCGCCAAATTTGCCTACTTGCTAATGCAGTTAATCCACCCGCAACTACTACACCAACTACATCCCGCTGTACCAGTTCAAATACTCCCCCCAAAAGTGAAGCCACGACCAAACCTTGATAAACATCAGGTTTAAACCATTTAATTCCGATCAGCCAGGAAACCGTTCTCAACAACAATAAATCTCGTTGTTGTAGAGATAAACGACTCCACAAATCAAAGTTAATCCAAATTTCTCTTGTTCCAGTCCAAGGTAAAGGTAATGGGCTTTCTATGACTGTTTTTTGCTCTGGTTTACTGATGATTTTACACATCATCCGACCAGAGGCAGGCATAATATCTAGAAGGCGACTAATTTCCGTTTTTGGCTCCATGAAAAGAAGAAAGTTTTGAGTTTTGAATGGGGACTAGGGACTGGGAACTGGGTTCGGTTAGAGGAGGTGGGTTCGGTTAGAGGAGGTGGGGAGAGTTTTGAGTTTTGAGTTTTGAGTTTTGAGTTTTGAGTTTTGAGTTTTGAGTTAGTTAAATTCCCCCCATCCCCCCATCTCCCCATCTCCCCATCTCCGAGAGTGCCTGCTGCTTAAAAGATTAACAACTAATCAAGGAGAAGGTTTAACTGTGGGAGTGGGTTGAGGTTTGGGGGTGACTGGGGGTGCAGCTTGGGGTGTCGAACTAGCTGCGGGTGGTTTGGTGGGTGCGGGAGTTTTCACTGGGGCGACAGCAGGGGCGGGTGCTTGCTTGTCTCCTAGAATACTGGGATTACCAGTGTCATAAAAACCTGCGATACAAGCAATCATTAAAGTTGCTAAAGTACCAACAAATAAAGCTTTCCAACCTAACTCAGAAATGTCTTTTCTGCGGGAGGGTGCTAAAGCGATCGTACCACCAACAAAGATGCCAACGGAAGCAATGTGAGCAAAACCGGAAAGGGCGTAACTGACAATTAACACCGTGCGATCGCTCACCTTTCCTTCCGCTGCTGCCTGTGCTAATGCTTGATAAGGTGGAATTGCTGTTTCTAAAAGTCTGCGTCCAATAATTACCGAAGCTGTCCAACTTTCATCAAAAGGAACTCCCGTTAATAATGTTAGTGGGTAAAAAAGAACTCCCAAAATATTTGGTAAAGTGACTACAGTAAAAATTTGTCCGATCAAACCGGGCAAAGTAGCCAACCCGCCAAAGATTTGATTTATTAAAGAAACCAAACCCAGAATTAAAATTAATACCGCCGCAATAGAAACAGCCATTTTCACGCCATCAAGTGCGCCTAAAATTGCTGCATCCATTGGGCTAACTCTTTCAATTGGTTCTCCGCCTACTGTTTCAGTTGGGGCTTTTTCTTCTGCTTCTGTTGTTGCTTTTTTGGGTTTTTCTTCTACTGGAATTCCTCCGGCTGTCACCGGAACTAGTGTTTCCGGTACTAAGATTTTTGATAAGACAAAACAAGCAGGTATCGCCATAATTGATGCTGATACCAAGTGTCCCAAAATGTTGGGAAATACTGGTCTGAGGAAATTCACATAAATTGCTAATGTAGAGGAAGCAGCCGTTCCAAAACAACAGGCTAAAATGGCGCAGATTTCGCTGCGAGTCATTTTAGCAATAAATGGTTTAACTGCGATCGCTGCTTCTATGCCCACAAAAATATTAGCCGCACCACTGAGAGATTCTGCGCCGCTTAATCTCATGGTTTTGTAGAATACTTTGGCAAAGATGTTGGTAATTACTTGGATGACTCCTAAATTGTAAAGTAATGCCATTAATCCCGAAAAGAAAATTACCGCAGGTAAAGCGCGAAAGGCAAAAATATAGCCTAAATTTACATCTGCTGGTCTTCCTGGTAAAGGGACTATATTTTTACCAAAAACGAAGTTTGCCCCTACATCTGCTGCTAAAAATACACTGTCTAGTAAACTACTAAATATTTCTAATATTTTTCTAGTCAGGGGGAATTGAAATACTAAAAAACCCAAAACTAATTGTAATAGTATGCCGCCAATAATGACTCGCCAAGGGATAACTTTACGATGTTCGGAGAAGATCCAAGCGACTACACACAATCCGAATATTCCCAAAAAGGAAATTAAGTTTAGGTAAATCGGGTGAGACATGATGACACCGTTGTTGAGAATAATCTGGATGATAAATTCCCGAAAACAAAAGTTCCGGGGTTTACCAGAAAGATTGCCTTATTAGAGGGTACAGCATCAGACAGGTCAAAGATGAGAAAAATTATACTCTTTAACTTTTAACTTACGAAATGCGAAACAGGGTATGATTGATGAATTTGTTATTTAACTTTGAGCAAATTTTTAGCTAATTTTCGCTTAAATCTTGTAAACTAGGATTTGGCTCTTTTACTGGCAAGGCAATATTCAGTAGCAGATCTAGTCTACTAAAGTTAATAATGGGCGATAAGACCCTAGATAAATGAATCATGGAAGCTTTTGCCCCTGTTCCGCCCGAATGGACTGAAAAAGCGACTCACGCACAAAATTTCTGTTGTCCGACTTGTCAAGCTACCAGTATGGAGGCGCAACGAGTTTGGATCAATCGTCGATCGCCTGTCTACACTGAAGATTATCGAAAAAAATGGCAGGAATTTTATCACTGCCGTTGTGGTACTGCTTGGTGGGCTTGGAGTACGGAACGTCCACCTTCAGAATTTGCTAATCGCGATCGGATTGATATCCCAGAATAAATAACTTTGCTACCCAGATCCCCGACTTCACAGAAGAAGTCGGGGATCTAAATTATCTATTCCCGAAATGAAATTTGGGGATTTAAAATCTTAGCGATCAAGCGCAACAACATACCTACCGCCGAAGCGGTGATACCAGCCGCCAGAGATAACCCTTTTCTTGTGCGTCTTGCCGCAGTTTCTCTAGATTATTCTTCAGATTTTTTGGACCATCTATCTTCCAGTGGAACCAACTAACGCCCAAGCGTTCCATTGTCTGCACTCCAAGTAACTCCCCATCCAGAGAATCCGAATCACCATCTGTAACTACGCCAAAGTTGTCAGGAAAATTCTGCTCCGTATTGATGACTGGAAACTCTTTCATCAAGGCGAGAATCGGCGCACTCGTGCCACCAGTGTTGTAGGGATGGAAGCCGACTGAGGCGTTTGTAAAGTTCACTCCAAGTACTTTGAGCCGTCGGGCAACGGTGAGCATAGAAACATTGGGGTTATCAGAGTGAGTGTTGGCAAAGGAGAGCAGCACGATATGCGTCTGGGGCGCGTAACGCCGCACCAGGTCGTAGAGTACCTTGAAATCCCGCAGGTGTTCGTCTTTGTAATCTTGGGGATACCATTGCACTGGCTCGTTGGTTAACTCATAGAAGACATGAGTGCGGTTGGCATAACGCGGTGCAACTAAACTCCAAAAGCGGGTGATGTAGTGTATAGTCGGGCCATAACTGCCCTGTTTTTTCCGGTCTGGGTCGCGGTAGCCGCCCACATCATGGTAATTAATCAGCACATACAAGCCGTGACGCGAGGCCATATCCACCACTGTGTCTATGTCTTTCAAAAGCGCGGCGACATCTTCTGGCTTCTGCAAATCCGCGTGTTCATAACCATTGGGATATTGGGCGGGGTCGCCGTGGGCGCGTTGCCAGGGGTCGAATGCAATGAGGCGTACTGCGTTGAGTCCTTTGTCCTGTATAGCCTTCCAATAGGCAGCATCGTTGATGTAGTTCGTAGCACCTGTCTTTCGCCCGTATTGATACACCCAGGCTGCCCCACCTCGCAGCACTGTGCCATCTGCGGCACGCACGGACTTGCCAAACTTGTTCTGTACGATCGCAACTCGCGGACGATCGCTGACAAGTGAACTGGAGAGAGCGGACAGTTTGGTTCCCTGTAGCATAGTCAGGGACAACAGGGCAGTTAATAACAATGGAATGTTTGCGTTCATAGAATTGTCGTGACATCGACAACGGACATTAGTTTTCCTGCCATTGGGAGCTTGATTAAATTAGCCAATTCTTGTCTATCAGGACTTGCCGGCGAGATGGTAATGGCTGTGAGTCAAGGATGCCGTTTCGGGTGCATCATTGGCAATCACCCCCACCACAGCTGTAGAGGAAAATTTTAACTCCTCCAGGGTTGCCAGGACAGATGGACGACTGGTTTTGCCTAAGCGCACCACCAGAGCTAAACTATCGCATTGAGCCGCCACTAACCCCGTATCTGCCAATCTCAACAGGGGCGGCGTATCGAAAATCACCAGATCGAACATTGTGTGCAGTTTTTGGAACAGAGGCTCGACTCGATTAGCGGTGAAAAGCTCTACCAGGTCAAAAGCAGGATTTCCGGCAGTCAAAACCATCAGGTTAGGGCACTCGGGAGGCGATTGGAGTAAGCTTTGTATATCTTGGTCGCTTTGAAGCAGGTTAGTGAATCCTGGCTGCTTGGGCAAGTTTAATAGTTCGTGAATTTTGGGATGGCGAAGATCGGCATCAACTAGTAACACCCGCTGCCCCATTGCAGCTGCGGTCATTGCCAGATGTAGAGCGATGGTCGATTTGCCATCTCCTTCTTCGGCTGAGGTGATAGTCAGAGAACGGAGTGGAGTGTGGTTTTTGCTCAGGAGGCGTAAATTTTTCGACAGCGATCGAAAAGCCTCTTTTGCTGGAACTGAAACCGCCAGAAACCGGGATTTGTTATGGGGAATCACCCCCAACAATCGCAAACGGGTGGCTCGTTTAACATCATCTGTGGTGTACAACAAATCCTGGCTGATATCCACCAGGAATCCTACTCCCACACCCAACAACACCGCCAGTACAAAAATTAATGCCAAAAACCGAACCTTACTAACACTGTTGACCTTAAGAGGTTGACCTAAGCTATCAAGTTCTAATCTTGGGGGAATGGTTAACTCCCAAGGAATTTCTTGCTGAGCCGCGTCAATCTGCAATGCCTCCTGGCGAGCCGCAAACTTATTAAGACTATCAATTGCCAAGAGCAACTCGCGCTGCAAATCACTATACTGGCGGGTAATCCCAGACAACTGTCGAATTTTCTGATTCGTTTCTGCCTCCGCCTGGTTAATTGCCTGACGACGCGCTTGTGCAACAGTAATCGAGTCCGTTGCCGTTTCTATAACTCGATTTGCCTCTTGTTTCAAAAGGTTTTGCAGATTTTTCCGTTTCTCCAATAGCTCCTGGATTGCTGGGTTTTCTGGTAGGAGCCGAGAAGATTCTAAAGCAATTTGACTCTGAACTTGCTGGTACTGTTTTAATAATTCCTCATAATAGCTTTTTTCGCCCAAAAGAGGTTGATTGCCCAAAACCGTCTGGGGGTGGGCATTCTGTAATAATCGTACCAGGGCATCGCGTTTGGCTTGTGCTTCTGCAAGCTGGGTTTGGTTTTCCGCTTTGAGTTGATCTAATCGCCCAATGGTTTCGATCAACTGTTTACCCTGTTGTTCGGGATCGGAAATGTTGTAGCGTTGCCTGAGAGCTTGAATTTGTTGTTGCAGGGAATCAACCCGTTGGCGCAGAGGGGGAAGCTGAGTGTCAATGAATTCAATGCCGCGTCGAATTGTAGATTGTCGTTCCTTCAGGCTGTAATTTAGATAAATCTGGGACAACTTATCAAGGATAAATTTGACTTTCTCCGGATCGGTGTCCTGGTAGCGAACCTCAATCAGTTTCGTGCCTTGTTCTTTCTTATCTAATGACAGGCTGGTGATTCGCGAAATCTTTAAGTTTTTGATTAAGGTTTCATAGGTTATATCTGGATATCGTTGGCGTACCTGGCTAATCAAACTATCCAATAGCTTGGGACTTTCCAGAATCCGAATTTGTGACTCGTAATCCAGGTTGGACTGTTCAATATTAATTCTTTGTATGTCAACATCTGAACCCTGAGCACGGGTAGAAGAACGCGCCAGTTGTTCTTCCGTAGTAATTGGTTCAACCAGGAGTTGAAACTTCCCCTCATATTCAGGGAGGGTTAACCTCGTTAAAAATAAGAATAGTCCTCCAGCTAACAGGGTTGTTCCCACTACAACTCCTGCCATCAATAGCGCCCGACGGCGGGTGACGGCTACCAGCCAACCTAAGTCCCACTTTTCCTCCTCAGTGTCAGTAGCATCAGCATTCTGCATTGGAGGGTAGGGCGATTTACCGTTTGTTTTGGTCAGTGTTGGCAAAGAATCTGGCTGTCTATCCATCTTGGTTTTGAATTAAATTAAGTACGCATAACAAGTGAGATATATCTGTAGATCGGCCCAATTATAATAATAATCGTTATTGGCTAGGTAACTGTGTCAGGGGAAGTGGAGGATCTGAATGTGGATTAGTTCCGCTGCTAATGTTTGAGGATTTATCCGGGGAGGAAAAGGCAGATCAAGGAACTAAAATGGAAAGACTCACAGGGAAGTAGTCTTTCCACAGTGACATAAATTGGGATATGTATCAACTAACAGACATTTCAAAGGATAAATGTTTGGTTAACATTAACCAGAATAATCTACGGTAGGGTAATAACCAGTAGAAAAACCAGAAAGCTCCGCCATGTTCACGGCAGAATGCTTTCCATTCCTGAAATGAATGCAAAGTGACATCTTCTAAGGGTAATCCTTTAGGGCGATCGACCTGATTCCAGTTAGCTTGAGCCAGTTCAGCTTCGATCATCCGACTACTGGGGAGATTGGCAGCGCAAGTTCCCAAGTAACCCGGTGCCATCCACACAGAGCAACCTTTTCGCCTTGCTCTGAGTCCATAATCGTAGTCCCCTAAGTTGTGGGTGTATTCTGGACTGAAGTTTCCCACCTTGGTGGCAACGGCACGCGGAACCAAAACACAGTTTCCATGTAAAGTATCACACAGAAGTGGTTGGTTGGGGTCGGAATGGATGTGGTGAAACTTTACGGGATGCCACCAGTAAGTCTGCTTCAACCCACCGTAGCTAGGTATATTGGTTTCAGGATCGAGAGTAGAACCAACGACGATCGCCTTATCCTGTCCTTGACTAGCTAGTTGGGTAAAAACATCGAGCAAGGTCTTCAGGGCATGGGGGTAAAGCACGGTATCGTCATTTAACCAGAGGTAAAAGTCAGGATCTTCTACCTGTGCAGCGGCAAAGGCTAATCTCATCCCCCCATTCCAGAACAAGCTTCCTGTTCCTCGAATCAAATGAACTTCAGGATATTCCTGCTCTACTGCCTCTGCCGTTCCATCGGTGCTAGCATCATCAACCAGGTAGGGTTTCAATGCGATTCCGGTGGTCAGGCTCTGTTGGTATAGAGCTTGCAAGCATGGTAGGGTTTTTTCGCGCCGATTGTAGCAGGTCAGGAGGACGGCAATGTTTGTTGGCTGCATAGTTCTTCAATCCTAGTTAACCAGAGTCTCTAATGCTGTTTCTACACTATGCAGAAATTGGCTGTGTCGATTTTGCACCCAAGCTTTGACTGATTCTAGATCGTCAGGGGTGACAGACTTATTGATAGCTGAGTGTAAATATTCGGCAAATAGTTCTGGTGATTCAGCTGCTTGCACCGTTGTCGGTAAAGTCTTGATTCCACGTAGAGCAAAGGGTGTGGCTACAACAGGTTTACCCAGTCCGATCGCTTCTAGAGTTTTGATCTGGACACCACTACCTCGAATCGAAGAAATCGCTATTGCCTTCGCTTGGGCAAGAAATTTTTCAGCATCTTCCACAAACCCTAGATACTCCACATTGGGATATTTGTCTTTTAACCATTCTGCACCTCGTCCAGCAACTCGAATGGATAGATGGGGTGGTAGAAGGGGATAAACCCGATCGAAGAAATAATTTAATCCATCCATGTTAGGTTTCCAGATCCAACTACCAATCATGCCAATATCGTATGTTTTCGGATAGTTTGGATTGATCGGCACAGCAGCGCTACTAGGTAATTCAAATACTCGTACACTAGCTGCTTTACCGGGCTGCATAAAGTAATTTGCATCATTCGGACTCAAAGCCCAAATTGCTTTACTGGTTACAGCAAGCTCATCCTCAATTTGTTTAACTAATCGCGCCTCGCGCTGATACACTTTCTGTCCCAGAGGATTTGAGGAATCCTTGAGCCGTTCCTCGTAAATTTGATGCTCTAAGTTATGGGCTAAAACTGCTATATGACTGTGATTTTTCAGGGCAGATTTCAGCCAATAAAGTTGGGATGAATGTTCTAGGATTACTACATCATAGCGATCTCTAGATAGCAACGCTCTAACATTTTGAATATACTGCTTTGAATAATACTTAGCAGATGTATAAGGTAGTTGGTGAACTAGAGCGATCGCACCCCAAATTAGGGGATAATAACCAGCTGCTCTTGTTTCAATATGGCGTGTTCCCACTTCGATCGTACCCTCGCTATATGGGTGAGTATCGCCCCAACGTCGATAGCCAACCACAGAAACAGAATGTCCCAATGATTTCATCGCATTAATAAAATGCTGGGATGCAATATCTGCTCCTGTGCCATATTTACTGGGAATTGCTGTTGTCAAGTTTAGAATTTTCATGGAATTTTCAACCATCCTTTTTTCAAGTTCGTATGTGATATTTATTTTGCCGCACAAAGATTAGGTAATATGTAGTCGCTAGATTCAAAAAGAATTAGCCACTCTTAATTCCCTGAATCATTGGGAACCTTTTTAACCAGCTTTTGAGACCTAAAGATAAGTTGGCATTAATCAAAGTAATTCCTCCATAAACTGCCTAACTTGCTTAACAAAAAAACCATATTGCGATTTGTATTCGTGGAATGAAGAAAGAGCAAGCGATTGATATTGCCCATAACTTGACCCCAACATTAATGGATCTGGAGTCGTAGCGTGCAACATAGGCAATCTTCTCTCTCAGTAAGTTTAAGTTTATTGAAAGTTAGCTATAATGCCTTCTTTGTCGTAAAAACAGTTCTGTCATCATTCGATTTCGATTGAAAGAAAACTTGAAAGGATTCCCATCCTTGGCGGTTTTACCATCCCATCACCTCAGCACGACACCATTGAGCATACACACTGATACCCCGTTGTAAGTTTACTTCAGGCGAAAAACCGATCTGTGTCAGACTTGACACATCGGCTTTCCAATTTAGTGGATCGCCCGATCGAATAATTCCATCAAACTCTATGGGAATTTTTCGCTCTATATGTTCGAGCACCATGTCTGCTAGTTCTTTAATCGTTGTCTCAATACCTCTGGCTAAATTGTAGACCTCTGCTTGACAGGGAGCTTGTTCAGCCAGAAAATAAAGCGCTTTGGCGATATCTCGAACATGAATAAAATCGCGGCTTTCATTACCAGTACCCTGCAATTTCAAGATTGGTTGGGTCAATGCCTTATAACACATATCCCAAAGTACTTGTCGCCTTAATCCAGGGCCGTAAGCAGAAAAAATTCGTACAATCGAGGTTGGCAAGCCATAAATCTGA
Organism: Floridaenema aerugineum BLCC-F46; assembly: GCF_041929345.1. NCBI lineage: Bacteria > Bacillati > Cyanobacteriota > Cyanophyceae > Aerosakkonematales > Aerosakkonemataceae > Floridanema > Floridanema aerugineum. The sequence continues at coordinate 18,642 of NZ_JBHFNQ010000028.1, read as the reverse complement.
AAAAATTCCGCACAAATCTGTTCGCTCATCAGCCGATGAAAACCGTAGGGAGAAATAGGTTGGGGCTTTTGGCTTTCACTAATGGGTAATGTCTTGGGATTACCATAGACAGCCGCACTGGAAACGTAGATCAGTCTACACTGGGGTGCATGGAGCCGTAAAGTATTGACGACATTAAAAGTAACGTCAACACTAGCTTGGAAATCCTGGTCTGGCTCGGTGACTGAAAGACCAACCGAGGCTCTTGCTGCACAATGAATACAGACATCAGGCTGAATTTGTTGAACTAAATCAGCTAGAGCATTTGAAGGTAGTAACAAGGGCTGATAAAAGGATAAATACTGCATGGGGGCATTTTCAGCCGGACGAGTCCCCAAGCCAACGACTTTCCATCCCTCCTCAGAAAATTGCCGAGCCACGTATCGCCCAATGAAACCTGTTACACCTGTAACTAAAACTGTTTTCAACCTTTCTATTCTCGCTCCTACGATAGTTCTTAGGCTATGGGCTTACTGCCTTGACACTCTCCCGGTACAGCGTAGCTTACCGGGAGATTCTTGTTTCTTAGAAACACGCTTTCTAGCAGAATTGCTAGTGAGTCTTACTGTCTCTCCACAAGCTTGAAATTCGGTATGCCCTACCGTATTTGTTGACAGAATCCTGATACCTTCTTCCCGCAAATTCTTCGCCGCATTGTCATCTCTGTCGTGATGGGTTTGACATTTCGGACAAACCCATTTTCTATCTTTTAGGGTGAGAGAATCATTTTTGTATTTACAGCAATGACAAAGTTTAGTGCTGGGGAAGAGTCTGTCAACTTCTACAATAATTCCGCCAACTCTTTCCAGTTTGTAGCCCAAGAAATTAACTAGCGTCCCAAATCCAGCATCTAATACAGATTTAGCTAATTTAGTTCGAGCTAGTCCCTTTATACAAAGGTTTTCTACTACAAGAGTTTGGTTTTCACTCACTAACTGATGGGAGAGATTAGGTCGGAAATCTTGTCTAGTATTTGCGATTTTTTGATGAACCTTAGCTACTCTCTTAACCTGTTTCTTCCGGTTACTAGAGCCAAGCTTTTTCCGAGACAATGATTTCTGCCTACACCTTAATCGCTTGGCGTATTTTCTAGTAGGCTTAATCGGGTCAACTTTATAAGTTGTCTCCCCATCAAACACCGTGACGAGGGAGCTAAGACCTAAATCAATCCCTGAAATCTTTCCCTCTTTGTTAGTTAAAACATCTTCAACTTCCAACAAAATAGCGGCAAAATATTTATCTGTGCTGTCCTTTGAGACAGTCACGGACTTTATTTTGCCGCTTATCTTTTTAGAGATTACTGCTTTCACAATTCCCAGTTTAGGGAGTTGAATGCCATTACCTTTGATTGAGCAACCTGCTGGATATCTGAGCGATTGCTTCTTATGTCTACTTTTGAACTTCGGGAATTTAGCCCGATGTTCAAAGAAGTTCTTAAATGCTACTTCTAGGTTATTCAGTGATTGCTGTAATGCCGAAGATGACGCATCTTTTAACCACAAGAACTCTTCTTGCTTTTTTAGCTGCGTCAAATCCGTCGCCATGTCACAATAGCTTAATCCTTTTCCTGTTTCCTGATATTGAGTGTTGCTTTTGTTTAGGTAATAATTCCAAACGAAGCGACAACAACCAAAGTTTTGGATCAGGGCTGCTTGTTGCTCTTTGTTCGGGTATAGTCTTACCTTAAAAGCTGTTAGCATCACTCTATTGATTCGGGAATTGTTAATAGTGTAGCCTGGGATAATAGCGATGTCAAATTATATTGATTCGCTACGCTCAATTTGAATTTTTGGTCGCAATTCATCTCCCGTTACACCCGCTAGGGTTAACGGGAGATGAATTGCTCCATTGAGATAACTTCTTTAAATAGTTGATGAATGCGATCGATCTGCGCTTCAAAGGAAAACGATCGATGAACCTGTTCCATGTTCGATCGCAACACACTCAATTTCTGTGAATTATGTAACGACTCAACGAGGTCATCCACATCTTTAAACATGAAACCAAAGGGTTTGTCTCCCCAATATTCATGGACGAACTGGCTGGTTTGACTGACGATAATCGGGCAGGTAGATGTTAGAGAAAATGCGAATCGTGTAGACAAACTCCTAGCAGAGCGCCGACGATTTGTACCATTATACTCTCTATAGACTATAAGATGAGCATCAAATTGGGAAATATAATTAGCGAATAGACCATTGAGGATATTGGCATTAGAAAAATTAGGATAATGATGCAATCCCTTAATTCCCTTTAAATCAGCAACTGGGTTGACAAAAACATGAACATCCTTGGATGCTAATAATGCTAAAAACTCACCCAGCGCATCCTTGGCATAATTATCATAGCGACGACTCCAGAGCTTAAGAGCATTTCCTGTGAAGATAATATGCGGTTTATCATCAAACCTTTTCAGCTGCAAATCTTCAGTAAGACTGACCTCTTTAGAGTAGAACGCAGATTCAAAGAAAGGATGAACCATCAACAAGTATGGCTTTTTCAGCGCTCTAGGGATGTGCTGACAAAAGGCATCTCGCATAGCATTTGAATAGAAGATGTAGCCATCAATTAATCGATCGCTCTTTCGATAACGTAGAATATGTAATAGTTCAGTCAGTAAATGAGGTGCATTGGGATAACTATCAATCAGTAAAATTGCTTTTGCAGTTGGGAAAAGCGGAGTCAATTTTGGCAGAATCTTGAGTGGGGGGATTGATTCCCAGCAGAATAAAATATCAGGTTGTCCTCCCAAAGTAGAGACAATTGTTTGACGTAATGAGTCTGATAACTCGCCAAAGAACTGAAAAACATGAGCACCATCATCAATTCCCCAGTCACGCAACTGCTGATTAGTTAATTTTTGATTTTCCCAGTACAGGGTAACTACAGAATGCCCCAACCGCTTCAGCCCATTAATCCAATTACCACACATAGGATTCCGCATGGCATTAGCACCAGGAATAATTAATATTTTCAGGGGTTGCATAAAAACTCCATTAACGACCTTTTTATCCTCATAAAAATTCTAAATAGTCTGAGGTACTTTCTTAAAAATTCTCTTGAGACGTTGTTGCACTTTCTGCCACAGAGGAGGATACCAATCATACAAATCATTTTGAATTTGCCGATCGATTTTTGTATTTCTAACCATTGCGATCGGATGTTTGAGCGGAAATTCTATTGCTTGAGCAGGTCTAAGAAGATAAGGTTGATTATCAATCGTTGTATGAGTACCATCATCTCCTATATTTGATACCAAATTAACCGTTGGAATAATGCTTAATCCCCCTTGTAACCAGCAAGTAAACATCCACTGATAATCCCAACAATCATCATGTTTTTCATAAACAGTGTCAAGAATAGTTTGCCAGTTCTTAATTGCATGGCGATCGCCATTTAAGATATCCCATAAAAAATTTGTCTTTCGGATCTCGTCCCATTTCTTCATATCAAAATCGTAATACTGCCATGCCCGTCGCCAAGTTGCCCATCCCCAGGAAGAAATGTAGCGGGAAAATATGTAACTGTAGGGTTGCTGCTCATCCATAACACAATAACTATTACCAGTGATGTGCATAATTCGTTGGTCATCACGATACTTCTCCAATAGTTCTTGGCAAAATTGAAAGAAGCTGAGATCTGGCATACAGTCATCCTCCAGAATAATAGCCTCTTCCACATGGTCAAAAACCCAACTAATTCCACTTGCAGGGCGGAATCCGCAACCCAAATTCTCTTGAGCGTAATTTCTGTAAACCTGACAATCCCAATCAATATTGTCGAAAATCATCTGGGTAGCCTTGCATAGCTCTAATTCCCCAGGCTGGTCATGGCGAGGAGCATCAGCAATTACAAATAATTGACTTGGTTGAACCTGTCGAATAATTTCGAGTAATTGTTTGGTTTTATCTGGACGCTTGAAGATAATTACTGCTATTGGAACATTAAATGGGTGTTCAATCATAATGGAGATTCTTTTTGATATCTAATAGGTATGAATTACAGAAATAATTAGTCTTCTCTTCTGAAGAAAGGCAATTTACTAATTATAAAATCAAGCGCCAAAGCTCTTGTCATCGCCCAACCTATTTTTCGACTCGGTGGGTAAATTAGAAGAACTAAATAGTCGGAAAAACCATAGGAAATAACGGTAGCAATGGCTGCTCCTGTTCCTTCATAACGTGGAATCAACAAAAAATTAAGCAAAATATTCATTCCAGCACCCATAAATGTTGTTAGAGAGCCAAAGCGGAACATACCTTCAGTCGTTATCCAGATAGCTCTAATTAGTCCTAAAGATACAAAAACTCCAGCCCATATATAAATACTTAATACTGCACTTGCATCAATAAATTTTGCACCGTATAACAGTGTAATTATTGGCTTTGCTAAAAATGCTGTCCCGATACCAAGAGCATAACCCAAAACCACTACAAGATTTAATGCTTTCTGAATCCGGCGATAGTAACTTTCTTCTCCTTCCTGCTTGGCTTGAATAATAGCTGGGTTCACAGAACTTGAGATGGCAACGGGCACGAAATACCAAATTTCTGCGAGTCTGACACCCACTGAATAAATCCCTACTGCTTCATCCCCAATCATGCTACCTAACATCAACTGGTCAACTCGCATATAAATTGCGATCGAAAAACCAGTGAGAATATTAGGCCAACTTTCCTTTAATAAATCCCTTGCCAAAGGAAAGTTAAACTTCCAGGTTTTAAATAAATGTCCAGTGAGACGGTAAACAATGACTAAACCAAGGGCGCTGAAAACAACTTCTCCCAAAGTTATGACCGCAAAAAAGATCAACGGTGCTTTTGCTTGAATTAATAAAATTTTAATAGCATTAGCTAGAATATATGCACCATTTTTAGCATAAACAACATACTTCGATTGCACCTGGGATTGAAACCACAAATTGATCCCATCAAATATCTGAAAAATTAAACTAAGAGCAATAATACCTGTGACCCATAGACTTTCTGGATCGTCAGTTCGTATTAAAAGAATAGTAGCTATTGCCAGCAGAAAGGATATAATTCCTCCGACCAGCTTGAGGATAAATGTTGTACCTAAAATCTCATTTCCAGAGGCAACATTTCTCACAAGTTCACGAATTGCAATACTGTCAAGTCCTAATTTAGCAAAAACGCTGAATAAACCCACAAAAGCAACTGAGTAGTTAAGCAGTCCAAATTGTTGAGGGCCTAAATAGCGAGCCACCCAAACCCCTACAATCAACCCAATGCCCAGACGTAGGACATTATCAGCCATCAACCAAAATATGTTGGCGATGACCTTACGAAAATTTGGGCTTAGTTTTTGCTGAATTTTTAGAATCTTAGTAAGCATTGAGTTTTTGCTATAAGTTAGCAATTATTATAACGATCGCTTGCTATAAAATGGCACTTAATGAAGGCTGTTTTACCATTCCCAAGTTTAATCTAACTGCAATAATAACATAGAAGAACCAGATGTAATTTGCCAGGAAAAGCTGAGTTTCTGAAACGTTTGACATGATGACATATAGAATTATTAGCAATGGAAATACTGATTCAGCGGATTTCGATCGCACCCAAAATTTAAATGCCAGAACCAAATTTAGCATCATTGAAACTAAAAACAGTGCTAATCCAAGATAGCCCGTTTCCAAAGCTAAATCTAGAAACCCATTGTGACCATTCGGCGGAATAAATCCCCGAACTGCTCTAATATGTCCAGCCGGATTTTCGTCTCCTCGCCAAGATTGCCAAAATCCTTGTACTCCATAACCTAATATCGGACGTTTGGCAATTGCATCAAGCATTTGAGGCCAAAATTCTGTTCGACCTGTCAGGGTTGTATCTTTACCAAAAACTCCAAAAATCGCTTCTAGATTTGTAGTCACTACTATATAGCCAAAGACAGAGACAAAAATTAGCAGCATCACTATCAATAAAGACTGTTTTGGATGAAACTTTTTGATGAAATTAAGCACAAAGAGAAAGCCTAAAAGTACAATTAGGGTAAAGAATGCTTGTGCAGAAACGGCTTTTACTAACAGAAAAAATGAGAGAGCAATTACACCAATGCTCAATAAGCTCTTTTCATATAAATAGTAATTGAGCCAGAGCGTAATACTAAAAGCCATACCTGTTCCTAATTTAATTGGAAATGGGAAAATGCCTACCCAACGAACTGCGAAGGGAGGAGTATCTTCTATGCCGATGCCTTTTGAAGGCATAGCTAAAGCAGTGAAAATACTTAGAATTGCTGCCACAAAACACATCCATCTAGCATATTTTCCTAGTGCATCCCAGTCATTTTTTCGAGCAATTTGAGCAGCAAACAAACTGATAAAAAATTGTACTGTAGCAAACCTAAGAGAGACTAAAGGGGTTTCTGACAATAGGCTGGACAAAAATGAAATTAATAGTAAAGCTGCTAAAAAAGGATCTTTGAACAGATAAAATAAGCTTTGGGAAAAATCCCGAAATAATGGTTTAGATAAAACTATGAAAAAGCCATATATTGCTAACTGAACAATTGCTGATATAAAACTTTTGTCGCGACCAGCAAGTGCATCCGGTTGAAGATAGACTAGAGGAGGTATTGTGGGGTTAACTAAAACTAATAAAAATAAAACAATAGTAACTTTCTCAAAAATTACGGCTATCTTTTCTATCCTAGCCAAACGAAGTAATAAAAAAAAGTAAACAATAAAAATGCCTATTAAGATAATTAGAATTGGTGGATTTAGAATCAAATTTCTCATGGGCAAATATAATAAGATAATTTAAAAAATTTTTTTCTTTAGCTAATTTTTCTAGGTATTCTTCTGTATATTCTTATGGAGTGTCGATGAACCAAGAATCCTCATGCCTTCAAGCCCCGGAGCGTCAAATCTCCCCTCTTTGAAATCAGGGGATTGTCAGCGGATGTTGCCATATAACCATACAGAAATTAAGTTGCCTAATAGATTAAGCGACTACCTTTACTTCGCCATTCGAGATTGTCTTTTCGTAAATTGGCTGACAGAGGGATTACCGTATGGGTCGATGACACCAGTTACTGACTGCCATAATTCAGGAGGTGCAACTGAAACCTCATAAGAGGTATCTACTTTGCGAATATAGTACCATTTGCTTTGCTGGCAATGCTCACACCAAAAAGCTTCTAACCACTCTTTGTCCAATTGCACTGCTGTTCGCTCAGCAATCAACAGTAGAGCATTTTTTCGCGAAATACCACGTTGTCGAAGTTCACTAATCTGACTGGCAAAAAGTAGATGTTTTTGGCTCACACTATCGAGATAGCAAGCATGAATAGGACAGTATATACTACGTCGCTTAGAGCGTTTCCGATTCCGTTTGTGCCGTTCCCGATTTTGGCATTCCAAAGTTAACAAAGATGAGTCATTTTGCATGGAGTACTACCGTTAGGTCAATGTTTCAAATTTTGATACACGATCTCCTTGAATTTACTTCCTCTGCTACATTTAAAGCAAAAATTAGGAAGCTTATAGGAGGAACTGAGATCTAAATGACCATCAAAAGCTCACCCCATTTCACTGATGCACACTGGACTCAACTTACTTATGAAAGTTAACTTCAGGGTATTCCCTTTGGTTAATTTTTTTTAGCATATCATATTTTCTCTAGATTATCATCCTTTTTGGAGATTATCATTTTTTCGTAACATAAATCATCCTTTCGCTCGACGATCGGATTTTCGGAACCTTATCATCTTTTCCGTAACTTTACAAGAAAACCGCCTAGATCGCCCACATTCCGCACTCTAAAGTCAGTAGATGGAAGGTAAGCTCGATCGCCTTTTTAGATTTTATTTCCACCTGTCCTTTATTACATAATTATTTATTTCTCAACTTAGTTTTCCCAATTTTTGTATACAATATTTCCTGGAATATACTGGTAAATATTTATACTAATTGCTGTTATGTGGAATCTGGGTTGATAATAAACTTCAGTTGTTAACATGACGATAAATGACGACACTTGTTTACGATCAATTTGCCAAAGATTATCTAAAAGAATTGTTGGCTCCTCTTGGGGACGTAGAAACCAGCCGAGATGTTCCTGGGGAAGTGCAAGAAATAGATATATGGTTCACACCTTACCCATTAGAAAGAAGAGGCGATGCCAAAGTGTTAGGATTGTTGGGACAACTCGCCAGTACCCCATCCATTTTTGAACCCTTCCGCAATGAGATAAACCCCTACCAAATTCGCGGTTCTCTGGGTAAACTATTTGACATCCACGCTAATTTACAACGTCAGCGGCAGCGGGAAAACAGCCGCCTTGAGGAAGCTGATTTACCTTGGTTGTGGATTCTTTCGCCTACTGTTTCGGCAACGGTTTTAAATGGATTCAAAGCTGAACAAAACCCAAAGAACTGGCTCCCTGGAGTTTACTTTTTGGGAGAATACTTAAAGACAGGAATTGTGGCAATTCACGAGTTACCGTGCAGGGAAGAAACTTTATGGTTGAGACTTTTAGGTAAAGGAAGTGTACAAAAACAAGCTATTAAGGAAATAGGTGCGCTTCTACCGAATCATCCCTTACGTGCAAACGCTCTCTTATTATTAGTTAATTTGCAAGCAACCATTCAAACAAGTAAAGATATCGAGATCGAAGATCAGGAGTTAGTTATGGAATTATCACCACTACTTTTGCAATGGCGAGAAGAAGCTTTACAGGAAGGTGAAGAACGAGGTTTGCAGCAAGGTTTACAGCGAGGCGCAAGGATGGAACGCCGCACTATCATAGAAAATTTCTTGCGTGTGCGATTTGGTGATTTGGATGAGGAATTATCGGGAATTGTTCAGCCTTTGTTGGAGTTATCGCCAGAGGAATTTACAACAGTATTATTGCTGCAATTATCTCGTGAGGAGTTGTTAGCTAGGTTTGCTAGTTAATCGGTACGTTGTTGCGCTTTAGCGCTAAAGCGCAACAACGTACCTTGTACTTTATTTAGACTGCTGAATTGGGATTTCAATGGTGAATTTGGTTCCTTGTTTGGGTGTGGAAATACAAGTTATTTTTCCCCCGTGTTTTTCTACTACAATTTGATAGCTGATTGACAAACCAAGTCCTGTTCCAGAACCTATAGGTTTGGTAGTAAAAAAGGGATCGAATACTTTTTGGCTTACCTGTTCTGTCATCCCGATTCCGTTATCTGCGATCGCAATTCTCACCCATTGTTTCCCCACTACTTCAGTAGAAATGGAAATCTTTGGTTTTAGTAAAGAGGATTGGCGATCGTTCCCATCCTTGGTGATTAATTTGCCAGTTTCGATTTCTAAAGCATCGTTAGTGAAGCGAGATGCAACTGCATCGATCGCATTACTAATTATATTCATAAATACCTGATTAAGTTGCCCTGGATAACACTCCACCAAGGGCAATTTGCCATATTCTTTTATAACTTCAACCCCTGGATATTTTCCTCTTGCTTTCAACCTATTTTGCAAAATTAGCAGCGTACTATCAATCCCTTCGTGTAAATTGACTTCTTTCTTCTGTGCTTCGTCTAGGCGAGAAAAGTTTCGCAAGCTAACAATTACTTGCAGGATGCGATTTGTTCCCAAATTCATCGAATCTAGCAATTTTGGCAAATCTTCAGCTACGAAATCTAACTCTTGTGACTCTATTTCCGCTTTAATTTCCGGTACGGGATCGGGATAGTATTGTTGATATAGATCGAAAATGTGAAATAGGCTTTTGGCATATTCGTTGATGTGAGTCAAATTGCCATAAATAAAGTTAATTGGATTATTAATTTCGTGGGCGACACCAGCTACTAATTGTCCGAGAGATGACATTTTTTCGGCTTGAACTAGTTGGGATTGGGTTTGTTTTAGTTGATTCATTGCTTGTTCCAACTGTTCGGCTTTTTCTCTTAATTCTGCTTGCGATCGCTTTAGCGCTTCCTCCGCTTCCTTGCGTTCGGTAATCTCAAATCGAATTGACAAATACTGTACTGGTTTTCCTGCTTCATTTAAAAAGGGTACAATGGTAGTATCTACCCAATAATAACTTCCATCTTTCGCTTTGTTCTTTACTTCCCCTTTCCAGGTTTTTCCGGCGCTAATAGTTGACCACATTTGCCGGAAAAATTCTTTCCTGTGACAACCAGAATTGACGATTCGGTGATCTTTTCCAATCAGATCTTCTGGCGAATATTTAGAAATTTCACAAAAGGTATCATTAACATAAGTGATGATTCCCTTTGCGTCGGTTATTCCTACGATCGCTGCTCGATCTAATGCAAATTTGATGTCTGCTAATTCTTTTATGGTTTGCCTAATTAATTCTTCACTATATTTGTGCTTTGCTACAGAAACAGCGTAAGCTTGTAGCGCATCTTCTTTCTTGTTTAGCATTTTTCCCTTCGGAAAATCTGTGATTTTTAATACATTTTCTTTACTGACTCTTTTTGGCTTCATCTGGCTTTGCTCCTGCAAATATATGGGAAATTTTTATCTTAATATTTAAATTTTTTACCTAGTCAGATCAAAATTTACACGCTTTGATCTTTTGTCTGATTGGCGTGTCATCAAATGCGCCCTATTCTACCAGCATAATCTCGCCTTAGTATTTACTGTCAAGCTATGTTGCTTAATAGAAATATTATTAGGTGTTAAAATAAATTACCAACAACTTTTTTTAAAAGATATTAATTTATTTTAAGAATATTAGCATACGAAGTATTTTTTAATTCCATGCCGTGAGAAAACGCACTATCTCTGATGAAAGTGGCAAATTGTGAGTTTACATACAAAGTTATACAAATCATCTGGATCAAATAAAACGTATCAAACAAATTTTAAATCCTTTGAATCAGGAAGAAAGTAGCTACAAGCAAAACTATCTGAGTTAGTGCAGTTATCCTATACACTAATTGAAATGAACTCTTACTAGTTTTGTGCCTAAAATATTTTTGACCAAGGAAAGCTCCTAAAGTTCCTCCACAAATTGAGTGCCAATGTAAAACCCACTCAGGCACTCTTGATGTTTTTACCCAAGGTGCGAATCGCTCAACCCAACGCGCTAGTTTTTGTCCCCAGTGATTTAAAGGGGGAAGTTCAGGATCTCCATAATTTTCATGTTTGGGAAAAATCCAAGCGCGGAATTTGTCATAACCATAAAATAAGTACGTGGATATATTAATAAAGGTCAAATAGACAGATAGAGTGAAAAGAGCGAAAAAGAAATCAAGCTTCGGTTCTGTTAAACTAGGTGTTCTATGTTTATAATCTATATGATAGATAGATAAATTTACAAGTATTGGTATGAGAGTATTGACGATCGCAGCCAATGCTCCATACTGCTTAAAGCTTGATGACCTGCCAAATACAATAACTAGAAATAATGCTACAATACCAGTAAGAGTTATAACTATGAATAATTGAGATATACTGAAAGCCAACCAATTAAAGTGATTTTTCAGAAGTGGATAAAACACAAACCAGATCAACCATTGAGTGAGAACAACAATTAACAGAATATTTGCCAAAAACAAGGTAACACCAAGTACTAATGCGAATAGTAACCGCAATAGAGGTGAAATCAGCTTTATTGCTAATTGAAAGCCGTAAATAGCAGCAATAACAGCTATAACGGCAAATGCTAACTCAAGCATCTTTATTCATGGGTAGGCAGAAAATTTATCTACGAATAGATTAACATCTATTTTCGACATTGGCGGCAAATTCGGTGTCGTAGCATTAATATAAAGAAGTGTTAACTACCTTTTCTGGGTATGGACTGGCAAGAATTTTCTGGTAACTGGGTGCTGATTCCCAAACGTCCGATCGCGATCGTACATTTCTTAGGTGGTGCATTTGTCGCAGCTGCGCCGCAAATCACCTATCGTTTATTATTAGAATACTTGGGAAAACAGGGCTATCTAGTAATAGCTACACCTTTTGTCAATACTTTAGATCATGCTGCGATCGCTAAAGATGTGCTGCTAAATTTCGAGCGCACTTTAGAACAATTGCGCCGTCGAGGATTACTGCGCCAAGGATATCTCCCCATTTATGGGATTGGGCATAGTATGGGTTGCAAATTACACTTATTAATTGGTAGCCTATTCCCTGTAGACAGGGCTGGTAATATTTTAATTTCCTTCAATAACTATGCTGCTAGAGATGCCATTCCCCTAGTCCAGCAATTAAATTTGACTAACTCTTTCAATGTTGAATTTACCCCCTCGCCTCTAGAAACTAAAAATATTATCCTGAGAGGCTACCAAGTCCGACGTAATTTATTAATTAGATTCGCCGATGATACGATTGACCAAACTCCAGCCTTAACCGAAATGTTACAAAAACTCTTTGCCGATATGGTATTTGCCAGAACATTAAAAGGTAGTCACTTAACACCTTTAGGACAAGATATTAATTGGCAAACAGGACAGGTGTTTACTCCTTTTGATGCGATCGGACAATGGTTTAAACAAGAAGTTTATCGCGAGCTCAATCAGTTAAAACTTGTAATTTCTCACTGGCTCGATCCTTTGTCTTCATTACCGTAATATTTGATCATTAGTAAGCAATTGCGATCGTCACTACTGCGTGTATAACTGAGATGATCTGCTATAGCTTCTAATAACCGTAAACCCCTTCCCCCGCCAGAATCATTTTCCTGATTCACAGGCATGATTTTGAGTTTTTCCTTCAAATCAAAGGGGGAACCATAATCCCAAACTCGCATTTCTACAGAGTTTTCTGTGAGTGTAACTTCAATGTCAATCGGCACTTCAGGAGATTGATTCTTATGCGCGTGACGCACCGCATTAGTAAAAACTTCCGCCAAAGCAAGTTGACAGCGCAACCACACTTCTCTCGGAATTACGGAATTATATAACCGATCGAACCAAATCAGAAGAGCGGTTAAAGCTTTTAAATCAGTTTTCAGTTGCAGGCAATTTTTGCTTAAAGTTGACAATTTCACCAAACCCTTAGCTTCAAGAAAATTTCCCGTCACTAATTTAGCTTACACCGAGCCAATTTTCCAATTAAATTGGTAATTTTATGTATAATTACAGGGTATCCTCTAGTTGACCTCCTGCTAGTGGTATTATCTTAAATTGGCATCTCCCCAACTCAGACAAAAATTTTGGATAACTTTGGTCAAGGATTCTATATTAAAGCAATAGTATCATTCTTAGTCCATGTTTCAAATTCTCGTAGTTGATGACGATCCGGCTGTTCAGCTAATACTGACAAGGTTGCTGAAAAAACAAGGTTACGATGTAGCAGTAGCCAGCGATGGTGAATCTGGTTTAGAACAAGCAAAGCAATTACATCCAGCCCTAATTATTTGTGATTGGATGATGCCTCGGTTAGATGGGATTGAAGTTTGTCGGCGGGTAAAAGCTGACAAAGCACTTTCCACTACGTTTTTTATTTTACTAACTTCTTTGGGATCGATCGAGGATCGAGTCAGAGGATTAGATGCTGGTGCAGATGATTTCATTTCTAAACCAATAGAAGTCAATGAATTAAAAGCTAGGGTAAGGGCGGGGCTACGACTACACCAACTTAGTCACGACTTACAAACTCAAAAGCGAATGTTGGAAGCGGAATGGGCCGAAGCAGCTGAATATGTCCGTTCTCTGTTACCAGAATCTTTAACTAAACCAGTAACTATTGAGTCTGTATTTATCCCTTCGCAACGGTTGGGAGGAGATTGTTTTGATTATTTTTGGTTAGATTCGGATTGTTTAGCGATTTATTTGTTGGATACGGCTGGACATGGATTAAGAGCTACGTTACCATCTATTTCTGTACTTAACATTTTGCGATCGCGTACCATTCCTAATCTCAACTATCATCGCCCCAGTGAAGTCTTAAGTGCTTTAAACCAAACTTTCCAATTAGCCTACCAAAACGATAAATATTTTACTATCTGGTACGGGGTTTACAATCAAGTCAATCATCAACTAACTTATGCTAGTGCTGGACATCCACCAGCAGTCCTGATTTCAGGAAATTCCCCTAATAATCAACAAGTGCAACCTTTAAAAACTCCTGGTATGCCGATTGGAATGTTTCCCGATGTGATGTTTACTGATAAGTCATGTAAAATTGAATCTCCTAGTGTTCTCTACATTTTTAGTGATGGCATTTATGAAATTCACCAACGAAATGGCAGTATTTGGTCTTTAGATGAATTTATTAATTTACTAGCCAATAGGAGAAATTTTGGTCAGTCGAATTTAGAGTCAATCTTGCAAGCAGTGCGCTCGATTAACCCAAAACCAATTTTTGATGATGACTTATCTATATTAGAAATAAACTTTTAATTATTCGCTAGGTGAGCCATCATAATTTGCTAAAACTATTGAATCAAATTGATTCATAAACTCCTCGCGGTTGGGTAAAATTGTAAAAACTTTATCCATACTGGTGAGTTCAAATAACATCTTCACTTGGTCATTAATCGCGCAAATAAATATCTTGGCTCCCGAAGCACGTACTGTTTTTAATGCTAATACTAAAGAGCCTAATCCCGAACTATCCATAAAGGTAACATCTTGAAAATCCACCAAGATAACTTTAGCTCCATTATTTATTAAATCAGTTATTTCATCCCGGAATTTAGTGCCTTTGGGATTATCTAAAATTCCACTAGGTTGAACAATTTTAAAATCAGGGTGAGCATTCATATTGTCTAACAAATGTTTTTGTCTAAATGTTTAGGAACGATAACCAAGCTAAAAATTTCGCTCAAATTTAGCCGCTCTTTTGTAATAGCTCAACACTAAAGCTGAAGCTATCAGCATTTGACTTTACCACAAAGAGTGCTTAGTTAACTTCTACTTTGCAGAAAAAACAGATTTTACTTTAGCGCGGTAGAGAAGTTTGTCACCTTGACGGTAGCCCACATGAGTCACCTTGACAGGATCGCCTGGTTGTGCTACTCCGTCTATAAGTTGGTGCTCTTGGGGAGCGAAAGGTAGTTCTGCACCTACAGAAGCGATCGCCTCCACTCCCCATTCTCGCAAAAGTTGTTCCACAGGGCGTAACAGTGGTAACAATTTCACCGCTGGCGCTTCGGGGTTTTGTTGAGCACGATAAGCTGCTGTAGGCCATTGTATCAGCCAAGATTCCAAAGTTTGCAGGCTTTTTTGTTGAAATTCCTGCTCTAAAGTAAGTTTCTGTTGAGCGAGTTGCTTTTGTAATCTTTGGTATTCCTGTTCAAGTGCTGTTGATTTGTCTGATGACTCAGTAAACTGGAACTGAGAAGCAGAAAAAGCGGCTAAAAACTCCTTTAGCGGCATTTGCAAAGTAGAACTCAGCTTGAGAATAGTCTCTACTTGCATTTGCATCACCTCACCGCGTCGCAGTCGCTTGATTTGCCGTTCGGATACCGCTGCTTTTTGACTCAGTGCTTTAAAACTGGAAACACCGATTAGCTGCATTTGTTGTTGCAGCCGATCGGTGTAGTCTGGAAGCGGAGACTGATTCATTCTTGGGAAAGTTTTGAGTTTTAAGTGAGAGAGTTTTGAGTTGGAGAGAGTTGGGGAAGTTTTGAGTTTCTCGTAAGGAGAGTTTTGAGTTTTGAGTTAGGGAGAGTTGGGTAAGTTTCTCGTAAGGAGAGTTATCTCCCCTACTCCCCTGCTCAAGAGCTCCCCTGCTCTAAATTATGCAGAGTTTATTGATTAGTGAGAATGCTACGGAGCATCCAAGCTGTTTTTTCATGGACAGACAAGCGTTGAGTCAACATATCTAGAGTAGATTGATCGTCGCCACGTTCCGCAGCCGGAAATATAGAACGAGCAGTTTTAGCTACTGCTTCATTACCTTCCACCAGCAAGCGTACCATTTCCTCTGCATTCGGTACATCCTTAGTTTCAGGAATTGAGCTTAACTCGGCAAAGGTGCTGTAAGAACCGGGCGCAAACACACCTAAAGATCTGATTCTTTCGGCAATTATATCCACTGCCGCTGCTAATTCGGTGTACTGCAACTCAAACATGGCGTGCAGTGAAGTGAACATTGGCCCTGTGACGTTCCAATGAAAGTAATGTGTTTTTAAGTAAAGTGAGTAGGTGTCGGCTAACAGGCGCGAAAGTCCACTGGCAATTTCTTGACGGGCTTCTTCATCAATACCAATATTCAAGGGTAGAGATTGTGCTTGGGCTTGCATGGTTTTCTCCTTTAATTTATAGGGATTGGAAACTGAGGACTGTGGACTGGGGAAAGTTTATTTAAGTTAAAACTTTCTTCCCAACTCAAAACTCAAAATTCAAAACTCAAAACTTACTCTAAGCTAGGTGCATTTTTAAGACTGAAGCGGGTGCTTTGCGGATTCGGCAGAGCACGGTTTCTTTGCCTAGTTTTTGGCAGGCTTCGTAGCGGTGACAGCCGGAAAAGCCGTAGTATTTTCCTTCTACTTCCAAGATATCGATCGGCTCAAGTTGACCAATCTCTTGGATTGATTTCATTAAATTTATGACTTTGGTTGGGTCTGTTTGCCTAATCAATGGACGACGTATGTCCTTTAGCGGGATTTCCTGTACTCTTACCATCGGATTGGTTGCTGGTTGTTTTCTCTCTTAACTAAATCATAGTCGTTATGAGTTTAAATTGCAAGTATTTTTTTGACCAAGTATCGGGTAATCTAAACGGAAGTGAGCGATCGCAAAACAGCCATGAAAACTCGCACCTGTAATGTCAAAGAGATGCAGAAGCGCACTAAGCAAAGTGCTTGGGCGTGGTTAATCAATAGTTGCCGTGTCGTAGTTACAGTAACTTGTGTAATGGGGATGGCGACACCTGGACTGGCCCAACAAAGGGGAGTCAATGATGATGTGGAACTGCAAGTGGGGATTGTGCAGCGATTTGGGGAAGATCCCCAGGATCAGATTACCTTGGAGGCGACTGGGGGCGATCGCTTAACCCTGCGCTTCCTGGCGGGAAACATGAGACCCACCACCCTAGCGGTAGAGAAAATCCAACTGCAAATTGCCATGCAGCCTTTACCCGAACCAATTTTGCAGGAACGGGTTGTCTTAAGCAATCACCCAAACTTTGAAACAGCGGAATACGCAGCGAATACATGGCGCAGTCGAGGCATTCACGTGGAGATTGCTCAACCGACGAACCGTTGGCAAGTTTGGGCCAGACGAGATGTTTACAGCACTGCTGTAGTGCGGCGGTTGTTGCTGCAAACGATTCAAGCTCAAGGTGTGCGAACGGCTTATATAGATACAAAAGTAGTCGATCGAGTTCCGAAAGTGTTTTGGGCGGTAAATGGGTTGGGTTACAATCGCCAAAATGTGGAAATTTCGACAGGAAGAAATTTAGTTCGAGTAAATAGAGGTAAGACGGCGCGTACTGCCCGGTTATACTATGGTTCGCTCACAATTCAGCCTAATGCTTACGGCAATTACACTGTAGTAAATCAGGTGCCCCTAGAAGTTTATTTGCGGGGTGTTGTACCTTATGAAATAGGTGCAGGTGCTCCGAATGCAGCAGTGGAAGCGCAAGCGATTATTGCCAGAACTTATGCACTGCGGAATTTGCGACGGTTTGCGATCGATGGTTATGAACTTTGTGCTGATGTTCATTGCCAAGTTTATTACGGTTTGCAGGGCGCAACTGCGAATACCGATCGGGCGATCGCTGCCACTAGAGGTTTAGTCCTCACCTACAATAATGAGTTAGTCGATGCCCTTTATTCTTCCACTACTGGCGGCATTACAGCAGGATTTAGTGATGTGTGGAATGGGCCCGATCGACCTTATTTACAATCCGTACTCGATACCACCAAAAATGTTTGGGATTTATCGCGCTATAGTTTAACCAAAGAAGAAAATGTCCGCCGATTTATTAGCCTGCAACAAGGTTTCAACGAAGAACAGGAACCGCTATTTCGCTGGCGCTACGAAAGTAAACTACCCGATATTACTCAGCAATTGCAAAACTACTTGGAATCGAAAAAACATCCCCTCGCCAACTTGCAAAGCATTCAAAAAATGGAGGTGACAGAACGGGCTCAAAGTGGGCGAATTTTGCAAATGAATATCTACACCGATAAAGGAGTCGTCGAATTACATAAAGAAGAAGTCCGTAGCGCTTTTAAACCTCCGCGCAGCAGCTTTTTCTACTTAGACCCGCTCAAAAATCAAAACCAAGAATTGATCGGTTATGCTTTTGTTGGTGCTGGTTTTGGTCACGGAGTTGGCTTAAGTCAAACTGGTGCTTCTGGGTTGGCTAGACTTGGTTGGTCAAGTCGGCAGATTCTCAATTTTTATTATCCGGGTGCCCAACTCGAACAACTCAATCCTTCAATTATCTTTTGGCAGGAACCTTGATGCAATTAAAGATTTGAGAATTTCACCAGAGAGATAATTCGGTGATTGGTGAGATTTACCAATTACCCAGTAAGTTTGAAATTTTGACACTCTCACCGTCGTAGGGGTAATTCATGAATTACCCCTACGCTGTATTTATTGAACGTGCGTAAAACCCCATCCCAAGAGTGGGTGGGGATGAAAGCACGGTTAAAGGAGGGGGTTCGATGCCCCCTCCTTTAACAATTAGCGTCGTTTTTGGGAGTCAATATATCGCTTAACAGCTTCAGAAGA
>NZ_JBHFNQ010000273.1:0-9904 GCF_041929345.1 Floridaenema aerugineum BLCC-F46 | reverse complement strand
GTGCTCAAGCACAACAACGTACCCAAGAGTGCTCAAGCACAACAACGTACCCAAGAGTGCTCAAGCACAACAACGTACCCAAGAGTGCTCAAGCACAACAACGTACCCAAGAGTGCTCAAGCACAACAACGTACCCTTTTCTAAAATTTTAGATTAGCTTGGTGGCTCTGAGAGCAAAAAACAAGCCAAGGGCTACTCCATAAGCGCCAAGCAAAATCACCGCGTAAGATACTACAGCCATTTTTGTTCCTCGTATTTGGGTCAGGATTTAGATAATGCAATCCGTTATTGATGTTAATTTACCGCAGAATCGTTATGAAATAGCGATCGCACCCGGAAGTTTAGACAATTTGGGCAATTGGATGAACGGAAAGGAAAGCAAACCGCTAAATTTGGGCGAAAAAGTATTGCTAGTTTCCAATCCGGCAATTTTTAAGCGTTACGGAGAAAGGGCGGTTAAATCTCTCACTAATGCTGGCTTTGAAGTGGTTTCCCTTAACCTGGCGGCTGGCGAACAATACAAAACATTGAATTCGATCGTCAAAATCTACAACACTGCCTTAGAAAACCGCCTAGAACGTACTTCAACGATCGTTGCTTTGGGTGGAGGCGTAATTGGCGATATGGCGGGTTTTGCGGCTGCTACCTGGCTACGGGGAATTAATTTTGTCCAAGTGCCTACCAGTTTGTTAGCGATGGTAGATGCGGCAATTGGCGGGAAAACCGGAGTCAATCATCCGAAAGGCAAAAATTTAATTGGGGCGTTTCATCAACCCAGATTAGTATTAATCGATCCGCAAGTTTTGAAAACTTTACCCCCCAGAGAGTTTCGCGCTGGCATGGCGGAAGTAATTAAATATGGGGTAATTTGGGATGCAGATTTGTTTACCAAATTAGAAGAATGTGAAAAATTAGATCAACTGCGTTATTTGAGTGAGGAAATGTTGCAATCTATCCTCACCCATTCTTGTCAAGCTAAGGCAATTGTGGTGGGAAAAGATGAAAAAGAATCGGGTTTAAGAGCTTTATTAAATTACGGTCATACTATTGGTCATGCGGTGGAAAGTTTGACTGGTTATAAAGTTGTAAATCACGGCGAAGCAGTGGCAATTGGCATGGTAGCCGCAGGTCAAATTGCCGGAGATTTACGGATGTGGAGTAAGGAAGCGACGGAACGACAAAATGAGTTAATTAAAAAAACAGGTTTACCTAATAAATTGCCTACAGGTTTAGATGTAGGGGAAATCATTGATTCTTTGCAAACTGATAAAAAGGTAAAATCAGGTAAAGTTAGATTTGTTTTACCAAGGCGAATTGGGGAAGCGACTGTAACCGATCAAGTTCCCCCAGAGGTGTTGCGACAGGTGTTGTTGCAAATGCAGTAGGTTGGGGACTGGTATTGTTAAGTAGATGCAAATAAATAAAGTGATAATAGTTATCTTTGGATGAGGCGGGCTCTCCTGCCCGCCCCACAAGAAAGCTGTAACTCTTGTGGAGCCGCCCCACAAGAAAGCTGTAACTCTTGTGGAGCCGCCCCACAAGAAAGCTGTAACTCTTGTGGAGCGGGCATCCTGCCCGCTTGGTTTTCACTTTATTTACATCTACCTACTTAAAACTTTGGAATGGTGCGTTACACTGGCGTTTTTCTTAAATGCCGCAGGCTATACGCACCCTACAGATAGCTACCGCGATAGTCGGAAAATATAAATGTATCCGGGGCCTAAGTATGCAGGTAAAGTTCTGGAACCTGCAACGAGTGTTTGTCCATCAGAACTGAAAGCAACAGAGGTGAAAAGAGCATAATCTGCCTTTTCTGCATCTAGTAATCGGTTGTTTCGCAACAGTTGTCCGCTGTATAAATTCCAAATATTGATGTTTCCTTGCCAGTCTACACCTGCGAGGAGTTGACCATAAGAGTTAATTGCTATGGCAGTAGGAGAATTTTTTTGAATTGTATATAGTAGTTTTCCAGTAGTTGTATCCCAGACTTTGAGTGTATCTTGTTTGTCACAAACACCTGCAATTTTTTCTCCTAAAGGACTGAGAGCTAATGCCCACCATACTCGTTGAGCACAAATCCGATCGTCTTGTATAGTAGTCTGCAATTTGCCAGTTTGAACATTCCACAACCTAATAAAACCTTGCAATTCTCCACTGGCTATTGTTTGTCCATCTGGGCTGAAATGTACGTAATCTACTAAGCCTTGATTATAGCGATCGCTATCCGCAAAAGAGCGTAACAATTGACCTGTATTTACGTTCCAAATCTTGATTGTTTTATCATCGCTGCCACTGGCT
Organism: Floridaenema aerugineum BLCC-F46; assembly: GCF_041929345.1. NCBI lineage: Bacteria > Bacillati > Cyanobacteriota > Cyanophyceae > Aerosakkonematales > Aerosakkonemataceae > Floridanema > Floridanema aerugineum. The sequence continues at coordinate 7,606 of NZ_JBHFNQ010000273.1, read as the reverse complement.
AAAGTTTGACCATCTGGACTAAAAGCTACCGATCGCACTACATCGGAATGTCCGGTAAGAGTTCGTAAAAGTTTGCCTGTTTGCAGATCCCAAAGTTTGATTGTTTTGTCCGAACTGGCAGAGGCTAAAGTTCGATTATCTGGGGCGATCGCTAATTTTATAACTACGTTAGAATGCCCAGTGAGAGTTCGGAGTAATTTACCCGTTTGCAAATCCCACAACTTAATTGTAGTATCGTAACTTCCAGAGGCTAAAGTCTGATTATCTGGGGCAATCTCTACGGAAGTAACTGCATTAGTATGTCCGCTGAGAACTTGTACTTCATTTTCAAAGAAGTTATCGCCAAAGTAATGTAATTTGATTCCCTGTTGGGATGCGAATTTCACAAAAGTGTTTATCGGAATTCCCAAATTAAACCCTGATTTGATATTAATAGTTTGCCCAGTTTCAGCATTAATAATTTGTTCCCCATCGGCCCTTCCGTGAATGCCAATCACGACTCCATTGCCATCAAATACAGGCCCACCACTCATCCCAGAACGGGTGATATTTGTATAAACTAAGGCATAACCATCTTCTAAGGATTCCAAAGGTCGCCCAGATATTTTCCCCGATGTTAGCTGAAAGATCCTTTGGGTAATTGCCTGTCCTGGATGGGGCCAACCGGAAATATAAATTGTCTCTCCTTGAGTTACTTTGTCAGAATCTCTAACTGGGGCAACTAAGTATTTTTTATTACTGGTAAACTGCACCAGCGCTAAGTCTATTCCAGGTAATTTTTTGACGGTGCTGTAGTTTAGGGGATGTTTGATGCCATCTGAGGTAACGATTTCGTATTCGTCTTGGGTGGCGACTACGTGCTTGGCAGTTAAGACATAGTATGTGTTTCCTTGTTGGGAAATAATCACACCTGAACCTGGATTTTGACCGTTGATGACGACGGTGGTAAGTCTGGCGAGATTAGCGATCGCTTGTTCATCGAGTGTTTGCGGTACAGCTATTTGCGGTTGCACGACTACGAGTGCTGCACCCACTAACGCTGCTGATAGTTGATAGAAAAATTTCTCAGACATCTCTGACCCTCAGCATCACAGGAAGTCAATTTTAAATATTCTTGATTAGAGTAAGCTAACACCCGATCGCATTTTGGAAAAATGGTTAACTGTTTTATTATTTACAGAAATTTCATAAATTTTACAGCTTAACCACGTAAAATAAAAAATGAGTATAAATTCCGACTCGGAAAAAGAAAATATATGGGTTGGCAAAAACTTTTTGTCGCTAGTGCCACTGTGGCGATCGCATCTACCCTTGTTTGGGACTCTACTGCTCAGGCTACCGATTTAAGTTACAGTAAAATGTACGTTTTTGGTGATAGCCTTTCCGATTCTGGTAATATTTTCAACTCTTCTCCGCAACAGTTTCCTACCTACTACTTCAACGGTCGATTTTCCAATGGGCCAAACTGGGTTGATTATTTAGCCCAAGATTTAGGATTAACCCCTACCACATTTATTACTCAGCAAGGTACACCCCTACCTTTCCCACAAATTCCCACCCAAAGTGTTAATTTTGCCTTTGGTGGTGCGACGACAGGGTTAGATAATACAATCGCTCAGATCGCACCTGGTTTACAACAACAAGTACAAGCTTATATCGGTGGTTTGCTAACAACAAATCAGACTGCCGATCCCAACGCCCTTTATATTCTTTGGGCAGGTGCAAATGATTACTTACCTACAGAATCTACATGGTTTACACCACCTACAACTGCTAATCAAACTATCAACAATATATCTTTTGCACTTAATTCATTATTGAATGCTGGTGCAAAACAGATTGCAGTTGCTAATCTACCCAGTTTGGGACAATTACCACTAACTTTTGGCACACAAGATGAAACAAGATTGAATAATTTAGCCCAAGCACATAACTTGGCACTTGGGCAGACAATTAATAGTTTATCACAGAGCTATAATGCCAAAATTGTTTCGTTGAATTTTGCTTCTTTGTTTGCAGATGCAGTTAACAACCCTGGTAATTACAACTTTACTAATGTTACCCAAGGATGTCTATTAGTCCAATGCCAAAATCCAGACCAGTTTTTATTTTGGGATTTCATTCACCCAACTACCGAAGGGCATAAATTACTGGCAAAAGAAGCTTATTCTGCACTCAGGACTAGCGTACCGGAACCAGGAGAAGAGTTAGGGCTTTTACTATTAGGAGTATTAGGTGCTGCTTCTATTTATAAGCGGAAAAAGTCTCTAGATTCTTTAGCTTTAAGTGGTAAGATCGTGTCCGACTGATCGGCCATAATATCCTGTTCTTCATTAGAGTAAGCTAAAACCCGATCGCGTCCTTGTTCTTTTGCTTGGTAAAGTGCGCGATCGGCATTAGTCAAAAGTGTTCTGGGAGAACTGCAAATGCTAGGAATAATACTGGCAACTCCTAAACTCAAAGTAACGGTATTGCTGACTTTAGAGCTATGGTGATCGATCGCCAATTCTTTAACTTTTTTCTGAATTTCTTCGGCTATATAAATCGCTCCTGATAAAGGTGTATTGGGTAAAATAATAGCAAATTCTTCTCCGCCATATCTAGCAACTAAATCACCGGGACGTTTGGTTATTTGCCCCAGGGTTTTCGCAATTTGTTGCAGACATTTATCGCCTGCTGGATGTCCATAAGTGTCGTTATAAAGTTTGAAGTAATCGACATCACAAAAAATTAATGCTAGGGGGACTTGTTCTCGTCTAAGTCTGAGCCATTCTTGTTGTAAATGTTCGTCGAATCTGCGGCGATTGGCTACTTGAGTTAAACTATCTATGTTGACAAGATTTTTTAATTCTTGGTTGGCAATTTTCAATTGGTAATAAAGTTCGGCTTGTTGAATGGCGATCGCCACTTGTGTAGCTAGTTCCTTTAATAAATCTATTTCTAACTCTTGCCATTTTCTCGGATTTGAACAGTGATAAGCAACTAATAATCCCCACAATTCTTGGCCTTTTAAAATCGGCACTACTAAGCTAGCTTTGACTTGGAATTTTGCCAATAAATCAACATGACATTGGGTTAAACCTGCTGTATAAATATTTTCTATTGCCTGAATTCGACCATTTCGATAAGGTTCGCCGCCAGTTTCCACAAAGTAAGTATCTTGGATGTTTGTTCCTAGTGCTGGTGTCCATCCGGGGGCTACGGATTCGACAACAATAGTACCACTCCAATCAGGTTCAAAACGATAAATAAATACTCTGTCAGTATCCAGAAATTGGCGGACTTCCGCAACAGTGGTATTGAGAATTTTGCTTAAGTCAAGGGATTGGCGAATATTTTGCGCGATCGCTATAATCATGCGCTCTCGCTCAGTTTGTTGTTTTAATACCTTCTGGGCCTCCCTCAGCGCTATCTCCACTTGCTTACGTTCGTCTACCTCTGCTTGCAGTAATTGATATGCACGCTCGAATTTGACTGCATTACGGCTATTTAACCAGGCAAGTAAAATACTGCCCAGGAGAAATATAACAAAAATGATTAGTACTATTAGGCTGAGGCAGGACATAATTGGTAGCTTTCGCAAGAATCTTCTGTTTTAGTAAAAGCGCTGTTTAAGGTAATAACTGTCACATTGATAGCTATATTAAACTATATTTAACTTAAAATTTAAATCATGAAAATATTACTTTATCTAAAATTCAAATAACCTACCATAGCTATTTAAAGTATATGAATGTTAATCTTAATACATTAAGTATTATTACTGTGTTGTACCAAGAATCACTGAGAAGAATTAGGAAACTTGATCTAAGTCAAAGATCTAATAGCGAGTTTTTGCCAAACTGAAGTTAAGACTAAAAGAGAAGGTGGCAAAGATGGCACAGACAACAATCAATTTAGAAACTGCGCCGGGACATCAGGTGCTAGCGGCAGCAGGTAAGAAAATTTTACGTCCGGGGGGAAGATCGGCTACAGAACAACTATTTAAATGGGCGAATTTTCAAGCTGATGAGACTGTTTTGGAATTAGCTTCTAGTTTTGGATATAGCGCGATCGCACTTGCCCAACGTTTTGGTGTCAAAGTAGTAGGTGTGGAAAAAAATCCCGCTAGTGTAGCCCTTGCCCGTGCTAATATTCAAGCTGCTGGTTTAACAGATAAAATTACAATTATTGAAGGAGATATTTTCCAATTAGAAGCAATTTCTCTTCAGTTTGATTATGTATTTGCTGAGGCAATTTTGTCGATGCAATCTGCTCCCAGAAAAGCCAAAATTTTAAATGGAATTCATGCCAAACTAAAACCGGGCGGAAAATTTCTTTCTCATGAAATGTTAGCTGATAACAGAGAAGCAGAAATCCATCAAGAACTAGCCAGAGTCATCAAAAGTGATACATCACCTTTATCTCAGGCAAATTGGATTGCTACTTTTGCTAATGGTGGATTAGAAGTTAAACAGCATCAAACTGGCAGCATGGCATTACTAAACCTGCCACGAATGATTCAGGATGAAGGATTATTTAGTGTTGCTAAAATTCTCTGGAATGTTGTAACTAATTCCCAAATTCGGCAACGAGTTCTAGCAATGCGCCGCATTTTCCAACAATACCAGCAAGATTTAGGTTACATCGTTTTAGTAGCCCAAAAAAATTAACTAGTAACTCATCAATTACCAAAGGAGAAAATATGACTTCTACAACTTTATCAACCTCATCTTTTGTCACGCAAATCAAAGACCAAATTGAATATCCAGGGGGAGGAGTTTTAAGTAAAGTTATCCTCAAAGATAATAACTGTCAACACACGCTATTTTGTCTTGCAGGTGGCACAGAAATTTCCGAACATACTGCCACTCGCAACGCTACAGTTAATGTGATTGAAGGCAAGGGAATTCTTACTTTAGAAGGCGAAGATATTACTTTAGAACCAGGCGTTTTTGTATTTATGCCTGCTCATGCTCCCCATGCTTTAAAAACTGAAGAAAATTTAGCTTTTTTACTCACACTTTCGGAAGCAAAATAAACTCGCTCCATTTTTCTTTGTCATTTTTAGTGATTTCACTTTGAATCCGGTTCCCCCCGTGATATTGATAGCAAAGCTTCCGCTGGTTCCCCCCTTTGTAAGGGGGGCTCCCGGGGGATCTTTTGGGGGGTTAGGGGGGATCTAACCGACAATCTATGTAACTAGCAACTTTAGTTAATAGCGATTTTATCTCCGATTTGGCATTAACTAAATTCTAGTTTGATTCCGGGCATCAAGCGTTGTAAATTCTTTAAGGATTTTGTCTGCCAAAGAATCTTATCTGAACCTTGTAAAACCAAATTTACATCACCTTTTTCTCGCACCTTGATGACAAACATAGAGAGCATACTGATTCCTGAACTGTTAAGAAATTCCAATTCCTGCAAGTTAATTGTAAAGTTAGGAGTTTCCTCAATCACATTCATTAACAATTCCATTACAGGTCGATATTCTTCCATTCCAGCCAATCGCAAGAAGCCTCGGAAAAACACTGTTGATCTTTCTGAATTATGCCATATTTGATAGTCATCTGTTTTGATTTCCAGCAATTGTCTACACCTCTCCAAGTTAATAGTATTTATTTGCTATTTCGTCAATTAAACCGATATATTAGTGACTTATTTTAAATGTCAAACCTGGCTATGACACTTACATGAATTAGGCTTAAATCTTGCTTTAAGTAATCAAATTTCCAACCTAAGCGAGCCGAATAATCATTAATTATAGTTAACAAACCTATGTGGGATTCTCCTGTTCCCAGTGCGGTTTTTTCTAGTTGGCGGGTATAAAGTTCATCGGGATCGGAATCTAACAGTTCGCGGATAAATTCCTGATATTTTTCTACCATTATTTCCTGAGCATAATTAGTCACAAGAAAAATCAATTCATGCTCATACAAATATAGGGTAATAGTAATTGGTAGGTTGGCAGATCGATCGCTATACTTAACCGCATTCTCTAAAAGCTCATTAGCGATATAACTGACTATACCTTTAACTGTGTTTTTCCGATTAATTTTGTTCTCTGAAGTCGCATCGCCAGGGAAAAAAGCCGCGAAGTAGTCGCCTAAAAAGTCTGCTGATATACCATTGTGTTCCCAACGGCGCTTTCTTGCCTCGGAAGCAGGGGAAAAATTCAAGGTGAGATAGTCATTACTAACAGGGATTTCTTCTAAGAATTCCCCAAATATTTGAACTTTAGAAGATAGAGTCATAATTTATCAGATCTGGCTGGCTTAAGGAGAACGTTATACTTTATTTTATCTTAATGTTGCAATTCATCTCCCGGTAAGCTTCGCTGTACCGGGAGATGAATTGTGACCAACAACTCAAACTGAGCGTAGCTCATCAATATAATTGGTGGTATACTGATAGCTATTCCTAGATTAATAGAGTGATGTTAACAGCTTTAAAGGTAAGACTATACCCAAACAAAGAGCAACAAGCAGCCCTAGCACAAAACCTTGGCTGCTGTCGCTTTGTTTGGAACTATTACCTAAATAAAAGCAACACTCAATGCCAGGAAACGGGAAAAGGATTAAGCTATTGCGACATGACTAAAGATTTAACGCAACTAAAGAAACAAGAAGAGTTCTTGTGGTTAAAAGATGCGTCATCTTCTGCATTACAGCAATCGCTGAAAAACCTAGAAGCAGCATTTAAGAACTTCTTTGAACATCGAGCTAAATTCCCGAAGTTCAAAAGTAGACACAAAAAGCAATCGCTGAGATATCCAGCAGGTTGTTCAATTAAAGGTAATGGTATCCAACTCCCTAAGCTGGGAATTGTGAAAGCAGTAATTTCTAAAAATATCAGCGGCAAAATAAAGTCCGTAACTGTCTCAAAAGACAGCACGGATAAATATTTTGCCGCTATTTTGTTTGAGGTTGAAGATAATTCAACAAACAAAGAGGGTAAAATTTCGGGTATCGATTTAGGTCTTAACTCCCTCGTCACGGTGTTTGATGGGGAAAACACCTATAAAGTTGACCCAATCAAGCCCACGAGGAAATACGCCAAGCGATTAAGACGTAGACAGAAATCTTTATCTCGGAAAAAGCTCGGCTCTAATAACCGTAAGAAACAAGTTAAGAAAGTAGCCAAAGTTCATCAGAAAATAACGAACACTAGGCAAGACTTCCGACCTAATCTCTCTCATCAGTTAGTGGGTGAAAATCAAGCTGTTGTAGTAGAAAACATGAGCGTAAAAGGACTAGCACGAACCAATCTAGCTAAATCTATATTAGATGCTGGATTTGGTATGCTAGTTAATTTTTTAGGCTACAAACTGAAAAGAGTTGGGGGAATTCTTGTGGAAGTTGACAGATTCTTCCGTAGCACTAAACTGTGCAATTGCTGCAAATATAAGAATGATTCTCTGACACTAAAGGACAGAGAATGGGTTTGTCCTAAATGTCAAACTCATCACGATAGGGATGAGAATGCTGCGAAAAAGTGCGATTCGTTTAGTCAAAACCGAGAAATCGGGGGACGACTAGCAGTATCAAGTAACCAATAGGTTGAGAAGCACTTAAATCCTTGGTACTGACAACTTCATAACCTTGTGAGTGAAGGCAAGTATCCTAGA